>JAYTOQ010000272.1:0-4194 GCA_043747665.1 Polyangiaceae bacterium
CCGCAGCTCGACTTCGTCGAGATCTCGCCGGAGAACTACATGGGCCGCGGCGGCTACTACGACGAGGCGCTCGAGCGCGCGCGCGAGCTCTGGCCCATCGTCACGCACGGGCTCACGATGAGCATCGGCGGCGTGGATCCGCTTGCCGAGGACTACCTGAAGGGCTTGCGCGAGTTCATCGAGCGCGTGAAGAGCCCCTGGCACTCCGATCATCTGTGCTTCAGCACCTACGGCGGCGTGGCGCTCCACGATCTCTTGCCGATCCCCTTCAAGCAGGAAGAGGTGGTACGGATCGCCGACCGCATCAAGCGTGCGCAGGACGCCATCGGCAGGCCGCTCGCGATCGAGAACGTCAGCTCGTATCTTCATCCTGGCAAGCGCGAGATGAGCGAGGCCGAGTTCCTCGCGCGCATCTGCGAGGCGGCCGACTGCGGGCTCATGCTCGACGTGAACAACGCGTACGTGAACGCGAACAACTTCGGCTTCGACGTCGACGAGTGGATGCGAACGGCGCCGCTCGAGCGCGTCGTGCAGATGCACGTCGCCGGGCACGACTGGTTCAGCGACGAGACGTGGGAGGCGGGACCTGTCCCGCGCGATGCCGCGGACAAGGAAGGCAAGCTCATCGTCGACACGCACGGCTCCGATTGCTGCGACGACGTGCTGGCGCTGCTCGAGCGCGCGCTCGTCAGGACGGGGCCGGTGCCGGTGCTCCTCGAGCGCGATCAGGCCATCCCGCCGCTGCCCGAGCTGCTCGCGGAAGTCGCCAAGATCAAGGCGATCTGGACGCGCGCGACCACCGCCGTGAAGGTCGCATGAGGCGGGCCGCATGAGCGTCGCGCGCCTCCATGCGCTGATCGCGGACGCCTGCTTCGGCGACTCCGAGGATGCGCTCGCCGGCGACCCGGGAGCTTATCTCGCAAAGCACGGCGTCGAGGGCGAGGACGCGGAGGCGATGCTGGCGGGCGGTGGCTCGCGGAGGCTGGGCCTCTACCGGCAGCTCGTTCGCCACAACGTCGTCAACGTCGTGAGCATCATGCTGGAGCACACGCGCGCACGTCTCGATGCGCACATGCCCGGCCAATTCGCTTGCTCGGTGGCGGCATTCCTGGCCGAGGTCGGACCGCGGACGCCGCACCTCCGCGACGTGCCGGGCGAGCTGCTCGCGTGGGCGGCGCCGCGATGGAGAGAAGATGCACGCATTCCTGCGTGGCTCGTCGACCACGCGGAGCTCGAGCTCGTGGACTTCACGATCGGCGTCGCGCCCCGTCCGCCGGCGCCGCCGCCGCTGGCCGACGTCACCGCGGATCGCGCGCTGGTCTTCGGCGACCCACGCGTGATCGTGCATCTGGATTGGGCAGTACACGAGCGGCGCGGCGAGGAGCCGGAGCAGCGCCCGGTGCACCTCCTCGTCTATCGCGACGCGCAGCACGCGGTGCGCTACCTGGAGCTGACGCCGCTCGCCTCTTCGATCCTCGAGCGGTTGTTCGCGGGTCGGCCATTGGCGGCGGCGATGGTGGAGGCGTGCGCCGCATCCGGTCACGTGATGGACGACAGCGTCCTCGGCGGCGCGGCGCGGCTGCTCGCGGACCTGGGCGAGCGCGGCGTTCTGCTGGGCGCGCGCGAATAGCGAGACCGACTCCGCCGGCCAGCGTCGCTGCTCAGCCGTCGCTGCTCAGCCGTCGCTGCTCAGCGTCGCGCGAGGAGGAGCACGTTCGACATGCCCTTCGCCGAGCACAGCTCGCGCGTCACGGTGAGGCCCTCCGCCTCGAGCACGCTCGTGATCTCGGCGAAAGAACGAGGGGCGACGCGCGCGCCTCGGTTGTAGCCGAGCGTCGTCGTCACCCACTCCCAGCTCTGCGTGAGCACGCTCGTCGCACCGCGATCGGGATCGACGTCGCGCACGATCACCAGCCGCCGCGCCGCGCGGGCGGCTCGCACGAGGAGCGCGTCCTGCTCGGGCACCGTCAGGTAGTGGAGGATATCGACGAGCAACACCGTGTCGGCGCGCGGTATGTCCACGTCGCGCACGTCGCCTTGCTCGAAGCGCACGTCATCGAAGCCCGCCGCGGCGGCGTTCGCGTTGGTGATCTTGCCAGCGTCCCAGTCGAAGCCCACGAGGCCGTCGCACAGGGTCGCGACGCGGAGGAGGAGCCCGAACTGGCCGCGCCCGCAGGCGACGTCCACCACGCTGCCGAAGCGCTCCTTCTCGCCGAGGCCGTGGAGCGCGCGGCCGACCGGGTCCATGCTCAGCTTCGAGCGCACGTAGTAATGCGCAGGTCGGGAGTGGTAACGCGCCGCGACGTCCTTCGCCGCATCTTCGAAGAGCACGGCGCGCAGCCTACTTTCCGTCGGTGTCGCGCGCTACTCCTCGTGCGTGATCTCCGTGAGCGACGTCGCCGTTCGTACACGCACGCTGGCCGCGGTCCCCGATGCCGAGCCCGCGACGCCACCGCTCACCTCGGTCGAGCGCTCCGCCACCGCCATCACGTTGACGTGGCTGGTGCGGCTTCGCTGGGGGTTCTTCCTCGCGCAGGCGGTCACGGTGGTCGCAGCGCGCACGTCCTCGCGGTCGACGTGCCCGTCGCCGCGCTCGCCGGCGTGGTAGCGACGTCCGGCGCCTCGAACCTCGCGCTCGACCTCTGGTCACGCAGGCGGCGCGATCCCCAGCAGAGCGTGCTGGGCGGCGTCTTCGTGCTCGATACGTTGCTGCTCACCGCGCTCCTCTATTTCTCCGGCGGTCCCGCGAATCCGTTCAGCGTCTTCTATCTCGTGCACGTCACGATCGCCGCCGTCGCGCTCGGCATGCGCTGGGCCGCGTTGGTGGTGGTCCTCTCGGCGCTGTCGTACGCGACGCTCTTTTTCGAGCACGTCAACGTGCCCGCCATGGAGCATGCGCACCACAGCGGTACCGCGGTCTCGGTCCACCTCCAGGGGATGTGGTTCGCGCTCACCATCGCCGCGTCGCTCATCGCGTACTTCGTGACGCGCGTCTCCGGCGCTCTCCGCGCGCGTGAGGTCGAGCTGCTGCGCACGCAGCGACTCGCGGCTCGCAACGAGAAGCTCGCCTCGCTCAGCACGCTCGCCGCCGGCGCCGCTCACGAGCTCGGTACGCCGCTCGGGACCATCGCCATCGCCGCCAAGGAGCTGGAGCGGTCGATTCACAGTGCGCCCGACGAGGCAGTGGCCGACGCGCGCCTCATCCGCGACGAGCTCGAACGTTGCCGCGCCATCGTGAGCCGCATGAGCGCCAGCGCCGGTCAGTCGATCGGCGAGCTACCCGCGCCCACCACGACCGGCGCGGTCCTCGCGGCTCTTCGCGATCGCATGGGTGACACGGCGCTCGCCGGCGTCGATCTGCAGCTGGAGGACGTCGCCTTCGATGCGCCCATCCAGGGCCTCGTGCAGGTGCTCTCGAATCTCGTGCAGAATGCACTTCACGCGACGCCCGACGGCGGCACGCCGGTGGTGCTGATGTCCGACGTCGTCGGCGGAAGGCTTCGCTTCACCGTGATCGATCGCGGTCATGGCGTCGCGCGCGCCGATCTCGATCGCGTCGGCGAGCCGGTCTTCACCACCAAGCCGCCCGGGCAGGGCATGGGGCTCGGCCTCTTCCTCGCGCGGGCGTTCGCCGATCGCTATGGCGGGCAGCTGGTCTTCTCGTCCGAGGAAGGGAGGGGCTCGCGCGTCACGCTGGAGCTACCTGCGCGCTCCAGGGTCGCGTCGTGAGCGACGTCGGCTCGGGCGCGTCGCCGGTATCGGCGTCAGCCTCCGTCCTCGTCGTCGACGATGACGAGACGTATCGCGCACGGCTCGTGCGTGCCTTCCAGGCGCGGGAGCTCGAAGCGCAAGGCGCGAAGGACGGCGAGTCGGCCATCGCGCTCGCGAGGAAGGAGAGCCCCGAGTACGCGGTCGTCGATCTGCGCATGCCGGGGATGTCCGGCCTCGACCTGGTGCGTGAGCTCAAGGCCATCGACGCGATGACCAACATCGTCGTGCTCACCGGCTATGGCAGCATCGCCACTGCGCTCGAGGCGGTGCGCCTCGGCGCGACCCACTAACTGACGAAGCCCGCCGACGTGGATGACGTCCTCGCCGCCTTCGAGCGCGTGAATCGACCCGCCGGCGATCCACCATCGCCGCTCGAGGCGCTCGAGGCGCGCCACGTTCCTTCGCTCGCGCGTGCGGAGTGGG
>JAYTOQ010000273.1:0-13853 GCA_043747665.1 Polyangiaceae bacterium
CGTCGCGATGTGCGGCGACGGCGTGAACGATGCCCCCGCGCTGGCCCGCGCGCACGTCGGCATCGCCATTGGCGGCGGCACCGACGTCGCCACCGAGGCGAGCGACATCACGCTCCTCACGGGCGGCGTCGGCGGCCTCCCGGACACGCTCGAGCTCGCGAAGCGCAGCATGCGCGTCGTTCGCCAGAACCTGGCGTGGGCGTTCGCCTACAACCTCGCGCTCGTGCCCATCGCCGCCGGGGCCCTCGTGCCGTGGTTCGACTACCGCATGCCACCGGCCCTCGCTTCGGCAGCGATGGCGCTCTCGAGCATCAGCGTCGTGCTGAGCTCGCTGCGGCTGCGTCGCTTCGAGCCCACGGTCTGATCTACAATCGCGGGCGCATGCTCAACGTCGTCGACGCCGTCACCACCCATCGGGTGTGCCCGTGCGATTGCTTCGCGACGCTCTCGCCGGCCGAACGCCTCGCCGGCATACGTGCAGTCTACAAGCTCGACGACGCGTTGCGAGGTTGGGGCTACACGCCCATCTACGACGTCCACGGCGATCGACTGTGGCGCGAGGCGCAGCAGAAGAACGACCAGCGCCATCGCGGCGTGGCGGTGCGCTTCGGTGAGTGCATCTATCGCCGGCTCGTCGGCAGCCTCCTCCACGAGTGCATCCACGCGTTCTGCGGCGACGTGACGAAGGCCAACTACGGCGTGCTGTTCGGGCTGCCGTATGCGGTCCCCAGCGAGATCGTCGAGAAGGACGAGGAGGCGTTCCTCGACGCGTTCAACTTCGGCGAGGCGCGCGCCTGGGTCGGCGTGTGGATCGTGGGCCGTCGCATGTTCGGGCTCGACTGGGACCTCCGCACCGCGCGCGACGTCGGCACCTACTGCTTCGTCGGGGGCAACGCGCTGGTGCCGGCCATCGCGGGCTATCGGTCGGTCGCGCACATCGATCGCCAGCACCATCCCGAGCGCTACTACGCGAAGAGCCGCAAGCTCGAGGAGCGCGCGCGCGCCTGGTTCGACGCGGACGGCAACCTCGACGTCCTCGTCGCGCGCATCGAGGAGGCGGCCGCCATCGGCGAGAAGAAGCGACCGCGCAAGTATCCCGACCCGCAGTCGGTGGCCGCCGGGCCGCCAAAGAAAATCGGCCGCAACGAGCCATGCGTCTGCGGCAGCGCGAAGAAGTTCAAAGACTGCTGCGCGGCGGCCGAGACGCTCGGCCACTTCCTTCCGACGATCGCGCGCTAGAGCAGCGCTCGAGCGCCGAGCTAGAGCGACGCGCGCGTCGCCGCCAGCGCCACGTCCATGCGCCGCACCGCCTCGCGCACCTCGCGCTCCTCGTGCTGCGCGAAGCCGATGCGCAGGAACGACCGGCTCTTGCCGTCGTAGGCGAACTGGCGCGCCGGCTGGAGGACGAGGCCTATTTTTTCGGCCTGCGCGGCCCAGGTGTCGACCGAGACGTCGCTCGAGACACGCGCCCAGATCGCGGTGCCGCCGCTCGGCAGCGTGAACGAGAGCACCGAGCCGAAGCGGCCCTCGAGCAGCTGCGCGAGCCGCTCCCGACGCTCGGCGTAGACACGCTTGGCGCGCCGGATGTGCCGCTGGATCTCGCCTTCTTCGAGGAGATCGGCGACCGCGTTCTCGAGCAGATGATCGCCTTGGCGATCGACGACGCGCCGCATGGCCGCGAGCCGCGTCGCCAGTGGCTCGGGCGCGATGACGAACCCGATGCGCATGCCGGGCGCGAGCACCTTCGAGAGCGTGCCCAGGTAGACGACCACGCCGTGCACGTCCGCGCTGGCGAGCGGCAGCACGGGGCGACCCTCGTAGTGGAACTCGTGGTCGTAATCGTCCTCCAGCACGAACAGCCGACGCTCGCGCGCGATCTCGAGAAGACGCAGCCGTCGCGCGGGCGCGAGCGTGACGGTGGTCGGGAACTGGTGGTGGGGGGTGACGTAGATGCCCCGCACGCGCTGCTCGACGCAGAGCTGCTCGAGCGCCTCCACGTCGATCCCTTGCGCGTCGATGGGCAACGGGACGAGCCGCGCCCCCGCTGCGCGCAGCGCCTCCCACGCGGGGCGGTAACCGAGCGCCTCCACCGCGACGACGTCGCCCGGCGAGACGAGCGTGCGCGCCGCGAGGTCGATCCCCATCTGACTCCCGCGCGTGACGAGGATGTTCTCCGCGCGCGCTGCGACGCCGCGCGTTGCCGCCACCATCGCGGCGAGCGCGCTGCGCAGCGCCGGCGGTCCTGCCGGGTCACCGTACGAGAGCACCTCGACCGCGCGGCGCTTGAGGACACGCCTTATCGCCCGGGCCAGCTCGGCGGCCGGCACCAGCCGCACGTCCGGTATGCCGCCCCCCAGCGAGAGCGGTCCGTCGAGCGATCGCGCGGAGGGAGCCGGCAGCGGCGCCGAGGGCGGAAGCGGCGCGACACGCGGCGGCCCGAGCTCGAAGCCGACACGCGGAGCGATCTCGCGCGCCACAGCGGCGTGCGCGGAGAAACGCCGCGGCGCGACGTCGGGGATCTGCTTCGAGACGAAGGTGCCGTGAGCCTCTTCGCTGGTGATCCAGCCCTCCGCCACGAGCTCGCGATAGGCGGCGAGCACCGTGTTGCGATGGACGCTCAGCGACGTGGCGAGCGTGCGCGACCCGGGCAGCGCATCGCCGGCGCGCAGCCGGCCACGCCGGATGTCGTCGGAGATGGCCCGTGCGATGCGGAGGAAGATGGGGCCGGCGGCAGCGCCGTCACGAGGCGCTGCATCGAGGTCGAACGCGACGGTCCAGGCGCTCATGCCTATGGTCTAGCAGAATTGCCTAATCCGAACTTTTTGGAGGTACCACCGCCACGAGCGCGTTCAGAACGCGGCGGAGAGCCCGAGGCCCGTCGTGCCGTTGCCGAACAGCGGATAGACGCGCGGCTTCAGCAGCTCGCCGGTCGTTCGCCCGCTCGGCGCCGTGGCCAGCAGCACGATGCCGGTGATGACGAGCGCGCCGCCGGACGCCGCGATGACGATGGCCGCGGTCTGGTTGCCTTGGCGAGCGTCGTTCTTCGTCGTCGCCGAGCGAGCCAGCTCGGCACACTGCGACGGATTCATCGGATTCGCCTTCATGCACGCCTCGCTTTCGGCGTCGGTCTTCTTGTAATCGGGGTTGACCACCGCGAGATTGAAGATCTCGAGGCCGCCCGCGCTGATGAGCGCGAGGATGCCGACGCCGCCCACGATCAATCCGACCGTGCGCTGCGTCGAGCCGTCGTTGCCGGTCTGCGGAGGGTGGTTGTCGCCGCGTGCAGGCGCGCTGCCTACCGGCGTGACTGCGACGGGTGCGTCCTCGAGCGGCGGCACGTCGAGCCGGTCGGCGCCCGGTCCGGCAGCAATGTGCACCGACCCCTTCCACGCCTTCTTGTTCTTGGCGTTGACCTCGATTGCGTAGTCGCCGGGATCGATGGGGACGTCAGAGCCGAGGATGGCGTTCGGCACCGAGGTTCCGTTGCGCGTCACGGTGAGGCCTTCGGGCGCAGGCCCCTTCACGGTGATGGTGAGCTTGTGGAGCTTCGGCTCCAGCTTCACCGCCTCGTTGCGAGCGAGCTCCGCGCGGTCCTTCTGGTTGCGCTGATCCGCGAGCCCGGCAGCGGTCCGATACCAGCCCCACGCCGTCGCGATCTTGCCCTGCTTCTCGTTGCACAGTGCAACGTTGATCTCGGTGCCCGGAGACGGGTCGGACTCGTCGCTCCCCTCGAAGGCATCGCACGCCTCCTTGAACTGATTGTGCTTCATCGCCTCGAGCCCTTTCTTGAAGAGGGCCTCGGCGGTGAGCGTGTCGCCGGCGGCTGCCAGACTGGTCACGCTCAACGACATCGCGAGCGCGGCACCTCCGAGGACTCGTGAGAACGATCGCATCGCCCGCAGCTATATCATCAACGCGCGGCGCGCTGCTTCGTCGCGGTCAGCGACTTTGCAGCGGGACGCCGCCGGTCGGCGTCGGACTCGTGTTCGGCGGCGGCGGATGGGGCGGCTCGACCTTTGCCGTCTCGACCGGCGGCGGCGGCTTCGGCTCGACCTTCGCAGTCGCGGCTGTCGTCGTCGTGGCAGGCGGACGCTTCGTCGCGGGCGTCACCGGCGGCGTGACGGCCGCCACCGCTGCGCCGGCGGGCGTCGTAGGCGCGGTCACGGCGCCCGATGCCGTCGCGCTCGGAGTCGCGGCAATCACCGAGGTCACCGTTGGAGGAGCAGGATCGCTCGACGGACCGGCGCTGGCCGGACCACTGCCCGTCGCGAGTCCTGAGGAAGAGCCTTGCGCGACGCTCGGGTGCGCCGCGTTCCGCCAGTGGACGATCCCGGCCGCGCCGATGCCAGCGAGCACGAGAGCCCCGACGAGGCCACCAATGACGAGCCCCGTCGTGCTCTTGGGACGCGTGCCGGAGCCGGTGCTCTGCCACGTGCTCCCGGTCTGCTGGTACGGCTGCGGCGTCGACGCGCCGAACGGCACGGTCCCCGGCAGCACGCGCGGCCCCGAGCCCGACGTCGATGACAACTGCGAGGGCTGCGGCAGCATCCCGCCCGCGTATGGCGCGCCACCGTGTGAGCCGGATGCGTGCTGCATCGCGCCCGAGACGGCGCCGGCGGCGGGCGCCGCGACTGGCGGCGGCATCGCCGCGGTCATCATCAACGGGAACGGCGTCGGCTGCGCAGTGGCGAACGGCGCGAGCTGCTCCTCCAGCTCCGCAGCGCTCGCGAAGCGGTCGTCCGGGCGGCGCTGCAGGCAGCGCGTGACAATGGCGTCGAGACCGGCCGGCACGTCGTGCACGCGTGCGCTCACGCGCGGTGCGTCGGTCTCCAGGATCGCAGAGAACAGCGCTCCCAGCGTCTCGCCTTCGAACGGCACCTGGCCGGTCAGGAGCTCGTAGAGGATGACGCCCATCGCCCAGATGTCGGCGCGCGCATCGACGTTCTTCGAGCTGCGCAGCTGCTCGGGCGACATGTAGAGCGGCGAGCCGAGCATCGCTGCCGTCGACGTCTGCTGGTGCGGCGCCATGTCGAGCGACGATGCGCCACGAGCCTTGGAGATGCCGAAGTCGAGCACCTTCACGACCACGTTGCCGTTCTGGCTCCGCGCGAGGAAGAGGTTCGACGGCTTGAGATCGCGGTGAACGATGCCGAGGGCGTGAGCCTGGCGAACGCCGTCGAGCGCCTGGATCACGTAGCCGACGGCGACGTGCGCCGCGAGGCGTCCCTGCCCCTCGAGCACCTGCGCGAGGTCCTCGCCCTGCAGGAGCTCGAGGACCATGTACGCGTAGCCGTGCTCTTCATCGATGTCGAAGATCCGAACGACGTGCTCGTTCTGGATATGCGCGGACGCGCGACCTTCGTTCATGAAGCGCCGTGCCGCTTCCTCGTTCTGGCGGTCGGCGAGCATCACCTTGATGGCGACGGCATGTCCGAGCTTGACGTGACGCGCGGCGAACACCGCGCCCATGCCGCCCTGCCCGATGATGCGCTCGAGCGCATACTTGCCCGCGATCACATCTCCCGATTTCGGAAGCTGGGCGGTGCCGAACTCGGACATCGAAGTCAGTCTAGGGCTCCATGCCCACCGTCACAAGGAAGCGTCGACGGCGCTTACACGTCACACACTTCAGTCGTCACACGTCAGCGTTCCGTCGGCGTTCACGCTCTTGCAAAGCGTCCGAGGGTACGGGCACTGGAGCGTCTTGTCCGCCTCCAGCTCGCCGACTCTGCACGTGAACGCCAAGCCCATGAACGTGTCGCTGCAGAACGTCCCGTCGGGCTTGCCGGTGCAGACCGACTTCAGCTGCGCAGGGGGCGGCGCAGCGGCGGAGGCGGCGGCGGCGGAGGAGGCGACGGCGGCGGACTTGATCGCGTCGAGCGCGATCCAGCCGAAGCGGCCGGCGATCGAGCCGAACGCGAACACCATGCTCCTCTTCTTTGCGTCGTCGACGGGGATGCGCACGAGCGTGGGCCGCGATGACGTCGACGTCACGCGGCGGAACGCCAGCCTCTCGTGCTCGACCAGGAACGTGTCCGTCGATGCGCCGCCCACGCCAGGCGTCGAGTAGATCAGGTTGATGACGTTGCCGTTGCGGAACAGGTAGTCGCCGGCTTGCGGCTTGACGTGCGCGGTCGCCGCGCCCACGCCGGCGAGCGCCCACGACGGCAGGTTGTCGGCGACGAACGTCTTCGGATCCTGCTTCCAATCGAGCGCGGACTTCACGACGCGGCTGGTGCTCGCGAACGTCTTCACGTGACGCGGCGTGTGAGCACCCATCTGAGCGAGGGCGGTCTTGTCCACGATGGCAGCGAACGGCACCCAGCCGCTCGCCGGGACGCCGGCGGCGGCGCCGCTGAGTACGTACACGAAGCGCTCGGGCGTGGTCTTTCCGGGCAGCAGGATGTCGCGCATCTGGCCCCAGTTCACGCGGACGCAGATCTTCGACGTGTCCTTGGTGAGCGCAGCGCCAGTCGCGTTGGTGAACGTCGAGCACGGGCGCTTGTAGTTGCCGCGCGCGTTGCCCTGGCCGTCGTAGAGCTGGAAGGAGCCGGTGGTCTCCCACGCCGCAGCGTCGAGGACCTTGTCGAACGAGACGTTGCGCTTCGCGTACT
The DNA here is from genome assembly GCA_043747665.1 of Polyangiaceae bacterium. Lineage (GTDB taxonomy): Bacteria > Myxococcota_A > Polyangia > Polyangiales > Polyangiaceae > Labilithrix. The sequence continues at coordinate 6,615 of JAYTOQ010000273.1, forward strand.
CGGCCATGAAGCCGGGCGGCAGGTAGCGATCGCGACCGGGCTGATCGTCGTTCGCGAACTGGCAGTTGAGCGGCGAGCCGGCGCAGATGCACTTGCCCGAGTACGTGCCGGGGCACTTGTACGTCCGACCCTTGATCGACGCAGTCGACTGACCCGAGGGCACGATGCTGAGCGGCGCGGCGAGCGGCTGGAGGTCGGGCGCCTCTTCCTCGTCGCCGCTCAGCGGGTTCTCTTCGAGCTCTGCGCCACCTGCTGCATCGGGAACTTTCTCGTCGACGATGGGCTCCAACGCCGCGACGTCGAGCGCACGCAGCGTGCCGCTCTCCTCGGCGTCGCTGCTGCTCTCCGTGGCGTAGGCCGGCGGCGCCGCATCATCCCCCCCGAGCACCCGACGGCGGACGTCGACGCAGCAACGGCAGTCAAGGCAGCGAGCGCGACGACGAGGCGGCTTTGCATGCCGAGCCCCTCGAGCACGAGCAATCCACGCGCCACCCGCAGACCCCTACAAAACAGGCCACTCGTCCGTCGGCGCGGTCGGCTTTCGCTCGCACGGCCAATTTCCGCCGGATGGACGCCCCATCCCCACCGGACTCGCGTCGCGCAATTCGCTGCGCAACCACCATCTCTCGCTCTCGCTCTCGCAGAGCTTGCTCTGCAAGCTGGTTCGCCGAGCGCGATGCGGGGAGGCTCGCCGGCAGCGCCGGCGAGGGGCGCGCAGCGCCCACCCGAGTGGAAGCTCGGAAAGGCGGAGAACGATTCTACGAATCGTCCTCCGCCTTCGGAGCCGCGAGTCGGGCTTGAACCGACGACCTGTGCTTTACGAAAGCACTGCTCTACCGCTGAGCTATCGCGGCCGGGTAGAAGAACACCGTCACTTAGGCGGGGGTGACCGCTTCGTCAAGAGGCTTCGCTCGCCGCGCGCGCGTGCGGGTGTCCGAGCGCTCTGCGATCCGCATCGCCGCGAGGCGGCTCATCGCCATGATCGAGTGCTGCGGGTTCACGCCGAGGTTGGTCGGGAAGACGCTCGAATCGACGACGTGGAGGCCGGCGACCCCGTGCACCTGGAAATCGAGATCGACCACCGACGTGCGCGGATCGGGACCCATGCGCGCCGCGCCGAAGAGATGCGTCGCGATGAAGTTGAAGCTGCGCGGCTCGAGCGGTGCGCTCTCGAGGTGCCGTACCTCGTCGATGGAGCGCATGACGCTCGGCACGCCCGGCGCGTAAATGCCCGGCCAGACCTCGCACGCGCCGCTCTCGAAGAGCATGCGCGCGATCAGCGTGCACGCCGTCCGCGCTGCCTCGAGATCGCGCGCGGTCATCGTGTACTTCACGCGGTCTGCGCCGCCCCAGCCCGACGCGACGACGCCCTCGGCCTCGGCGCGGATCTGCGCCGCCCACACCGCGACGTTGGAGAGCTGCGAGAGGCGCTCGGTGAGCTCGCGACCAACGCCGGGGATGCGCGCGCCGGCGAGATCGGGAGGAAGCGAGATGGTCTCGAGCTTGAAGCGATCGCTGAGGCGGTAGTGCGTGCTCTCCGCGCCTTGGGTCGCGCCGAACGCCATCTGGATCGGCGGGCTCTGATGGGGCGGACCGCTCGGAAAGAGCCCGCCGATGGCGAGCCCAGGATGCGCCTGGAAATGACGACCCAGCGCCGAAGCACGGACGCCGCTGCGCCGGAGAATGTTCGGGGACTGGACGGTGCTGGCCGCGACGAGCACGGCGCGACGCGCGCGGATCGTGACGAGGTGGCCGCTCTCGGAGCGTGCGCGAACGCCGACCGCCCGACCGCCGACGATCTCGACATGCTCGACGGCGCACGACGTGAAGATGCGCGCGCCCCTCTGGAGCGACCACGGTATGTAGGTGAGGCTCATCCCCTGCTTCGCGCCGTTCGGACAGCCGGTCAGGCACATGCCGGAGCCCTTGCAGCCGCGGTCGTAGCGACGCATCGGCGCGGCGTCGAAGCCGTGCCGCTGCGCCTGCTCGACGAAGAGGCGGTTGTTCTGTCCGAGGACGGACGCATCGACCTCGCGTACCGACAAATCGCGCTCGAGGGCATCGAAGTGCGGCTCGAGGGCCTGCATGGTGATGCCGCCGTGCTTCCGCGCAGCTCCACCCGAGTCGCCGAGACCGAAGCGCGCGGCCCAGTCATCGACGACGTCCTCCGGGATCCGCCACGCGATCGCCGAGTTGACAAGCGTGCTCCCGCCGACGCAACGCCCCTGCAGCAGCGGCATGTACGCGCGGCCCTGGAGCACTTGCATGCCCGACTGGCGCATGACCCTGCCGAACGCGGTATGGACGTCCTTCGTGACGTCCTTCGTCTTCAGCCACGGGCCTTCTTCGACGATGCCGACCGAGAGCCCCGCGGCCGTGAGCGTATGCGCGGCGGTGGCGCCGGCCGCGCCCGACCCTACGATGACGACGTCGAACACATCGTTGACGGAGCGCGTCAGCCCCTCGCCGTCGACGACCGAGCCCTCCGGGAGGTCCTCGTCGGCGTGACGATCATGCGGCTGCGTGGTCATGGCTCTCTGCGCTCTCCTCGGTCGCTGTCGCTGTCGCTGCCCTGGCGCGCGACGTCAGGCGCGTCGCGCTGATCAGCCTGTCGTTGGCTGCGAGCCCGCGCTCCTCGCGCGGCGCTCGCACCAGCGCGCTCGGCACGGTCATGGCGGCGCGCACCGCGTCCGACTTCGCGTAGAGCAGCGTCGCCATCGCCTTGAACGACATCGCGAGCTGCCGCACGAAGTAATTCGAGCTCGTCACGAGCAGCGTGAGCACGCGCGCGCGGTCATCGGCGTCGACGGACGCGATGGTCCCGAGACGCCGGATCGTGAAGAGCGGCGCGAGCGCCACCATCCACAGCGTGGCGCGGAGGCCGAGCGACTGCTCGAGCGGGATGGTCGCCAGCACGTCGTCGAAAAAGCGTGCAGGATACATGGAAGACACGCCGTGCGGCAGCAGGCTGCGCGGCGGTTCCGGGTAGATGGCGTCGAAGGCCGCTTCGGTCCAGGCAAGCTCGAACGATGCGAGACGGGGAAGGAAATGCGGCCTCTTCACGATCACCTCTTGGACTTTGGTGTCTTCTTGGCGGGAGCGTTGGCGCTGGAAGTGCTGGAGGATCCGGCGCGGGTGGTCCTGCTCGCGCGCTCGGCGACCTCGCGGGTCTCGCGGGTCTCGCGCTTGCGCGCGGCCTCGCCGCCGGCAGGGCGGTGGCCGTGGCGACCCAGCCACTCCTCGTCCATGGCCGCGAACACGTCGCGCAGCGCATTACGCGCGCCGTCGGGATCGCCGGCCTGCACGAGGCCGATGAGCGCGCCGTAGAACCCGACCGAATCCTCGCGCTTGTCGTAGAGCTGCGCGACGAGCGCGGGCTGCTCCTCGGGGAAGCGCGCGAACGAGTTCAGGATCAGCTCGAAGCCCACGTTCCGTGCGGCGCGGACGACCGCGCGCTGGAACGCCAGGTCCCCGCGGGCGTAGGCCTGCGCGTCATGGAGGCGCGTGCCCTGCGCGGCGGCGATCTCGCGCATCGCGGCGATATCCTCGTCGGTGTGCCGGACGGCTGCGAGCGCGACCGCCTCCGTGGCGAGGATGCGCCGCACCTCGAGCATCGACGTGAGGAGCTCGAGCCACGCCGGCTCGTCAGGGTCGAGCGAGCCCATGACCATGGGGAGCGCCTCGAGGCCTGCGCGTTCGCGCCACGCTGCCACCTCGGTGCCCGAGCCGTGACGCGTGGTCACGAGCCCCATCGCCTCGAGCCGCGCCAACGCCGCGCGCAAGGTCAGCCGGTTCACGCCGAGCGCGAGCGACAGCTCACGCTCCGACGGCAGGCGCGACCCCGCGGCCAGTCGGCCGGCGAGGATCTCGTTCCGCAGTCGATCGGCGACCGCATCCACCACGCTCGAGCGCGCGACCGGACCGAGGACCGCGAGGGTCTCGGACGGGTCGGGGACGTGATGACCGCCGGAGGCGAACTGCGGAGGTTGTTTTTTCATTGAATCGTCCAGTGGTTCAACCAGTTAACACTTCGGACAGCGGTGCGCAAGGCCGTTCGCACCAAGTCCGTGAGGAATGAGCGATGGGAGCCGAGGCGCCCCTGACCTGCAACAGACAACAGGCGGCCCGCACACGGCTGCGCCGCTTTGTTAGCCTCTCCGACCGATGATCGATCTCCGCTCCGACACGGTGACGCGCCCCACGCCCGCGATGCGCGAGGTGATGGCGCGCGCCGAGGTCGGCGACGACGTCTTCGGCGAGGATCCCAGCGTGCGCGCGCTCGAGGCGGAGGTGGCGGGGCTCACCGGTAAGGAGGCCGCGCTGTTCGTGACCTCCGGCACGATGGGCAACCAGCTCGCCATCGCCGTGCACACGCGTCCCGGGGACGAGGTGATCGTCGGCGAGGGCGCTCACGTAGTGTTCTACGAGTGCGGCGCTGGCCCCGCGCTCTCCGGCGTGCAGTTCGCGATCGCCGGGTCCGGCGGCCTCTTCGATGCGGACGCGATGGAGGAGCGCATCCAGCCGAGCGCGTACTGGTCGCCTCGCACGAGCCTCGTGTGCGTCGAGAACACGCACAACCGCGCGGGCGGGCGCGTCTTCCCGCAGCGCGATGCCGTCGCCGTCGCCGAGCGCGCGAGGTCGCGCGGCCTCGCGGTCCATCTCGACGGCGCCCGCATCTGGAACGCGAGCGCCGCCACCGGCCTCTCGATCGCGGAGCTCACGGCCCCCTTCGACACGGTGAGCGTCTGCTTCTCGAAGGGGCTCGGCGCTCCCGTCGGCAGCGCGCTCTGCGCTTCACGCGAGCTCGTCGAGCGCGCCCGACGCCTCCGCAAGATGTGGGGCGGCGGCATGCGCCAGTCGGGCATTCTCGCCTCTGCGGCGTTGCATGCATTACGCAATCATCGCGCGCGCCTCGTCGACGACCACGCGGCAGCAAAGGTCTTTGCTGAGCGTGCTGCACGCATCGACGGCGCGAGCGTCGACCTGGCGCGCGTCGAGACCAACATCGTCAACGTGGACCTCGTCGCGCCGCTCACCGGCGAGGCGGTGGCGACGGCAGCGCGCAGCCTCGGTCTCCTCGTCAACGCATCGGGACCGCGGCGCATCCGCGTCGTCACGCACCTCGATGCCACGCGCGCCGATGTCGAGAAGGCCGCCGAGCTCCTCGGACAGGCGGTCGCGAAGGTGAAGAGCGGATGACGAGCCGCGAGAAGAATCGTGTGACCGCGCTCCACGCGCACGCGCTCCACGCGCTCTACGCGCTCGCGGCGCTAGCCGTGCTTGCGCTCGTGCCGGCCTGCGGCGGGCCCAACCGCGGCGACGCGTACCTGCAATCGCTCGCAGAGGCGCGTCGCGATCACCACGACGGGCGTTTCGACCCCGCCGCGGTGAAGTTCGATGAGGCCGCGAAGACCGCGAAGATCCCGCGCGACGCCGTTTACGCCCGCTACGAAGCGGCGCTCGCGCGGGCGCGTGCCGGCGACGTCGCGCGTGCCGCCACCGAGCTGCGCGCCATCGCCACGGCGAAGCCGGCAAACGCGTACTCGGCGCAGGCTGCTTTCAAGGCCGCGGAGCTCGCGCGGCTGAGCGACGAGGCGGCCGGGGTTCGCGAGCTCGAGGCCGTCGTCACGGATTTCCCGGAGACCGGCGTGGCGCAGGTCGCGCTCGGCCTCGTGCTCCGTCACGACGACGAGACGAGCCCGGAGGCGGCGCTCGCTCGTCTCGACGCTCTGGCGCTGCGTGTGAAGGGCGCCAAGGTCGAGGAGAAGGTCCTCTACGAGCGCGCGAAGCGACTCGATGCGCTCGGGCGCACGCCAGCGGCGCGCGACGCGTTCGTCGACGTTGCGGCGAAGTTCCCCTACCCGTTCGGCGGCCTGCACGACGACGCGCTCTACCGAGCGTCGGACATGGAGACGAAGCTCGGGCACCCGCAGCAGGCCATTGCGCTCCTCGAGAAGCTGCTCTCGGAGCGCGAGACCTCGTCGTTCATGGGCAGCTACGAGCGGCCGCGTTACCTGCCGGCGATCCTGCGCATCGCGCAGATCTACGAGAACCAGCTCGACGATCGGGCCATGGCTCGCGCCACGCTGCACCGCGTTTACGCCGACTTCACGACCTCCACGATGCGCGACGACGCGCTGTGGCGCGAGGCGGAGCTGTGGCGCAAGGACGGCGACGCAAAGACGGCGTGCAGTCGCCTCGAGACGCTGACCGACGATTTTCCGGACTCGCGCTACGTGCCGTGCGCGTCGCTACGCTGTCCGTCGATCAAGCGCGGAGCGAAGAGCAAGGCGCCCGTAACATGTCACGAGTACCTGCTCCGCGAGACCGGCACACCGAAGCCCGAAGCCGATCCGGGCCCCGCCACGCGACGGCGCGAGTGACCGCCTGACGGCCTGAGCGCGTCACGGCTCTTCTTCGGTGCTGCCTTCTTCTTCCTCTTCGAGGTCTTCATCCTCGTCGAGGTCTTCATCCTCGTCGTCGAGCTCGTCGACCTCGTCCTCTACCTCTTCTTCGGCGTCGTCGGCGGCAGCCACGGGCTTCCGCTCGAACTTCACATCGACGCCGATGTCACCCAGCTGCGCATCGAGGAGCTCGAACAGCTCGTCGACGTCATCGCCCGACCACTCGTCGAGCATCTCGGTGAGGAACTCGTAAAAGTCCCCGTTGTCGAGCCTGCGCTCGATCTCCTCGACCTGCTCTTCGGTGAACGCCTCGAGGATGTCCTCGCGCAGCGTCTCGGTGTCACCTTCCTCGATCGCATCCTGCGCCGAGAGACGAATCTGCCGAACCGCACTTTTTCCGAGAACGATCTCCATCGGTCCTTGCGCCTTAATTCTCCAGGAACACCCGACGTCCCGAAAGCTCGCCCACGAATACGCAAAGCCATCGTGCCGTGTCAACGCCGGCAGTGTGTGAAGTGACGGACCGAGCTCCGCAGCACACGTCAGGGCACTTCGTCGGGCCGAGGCCTTCCGCGAAGATTATGCTGCCGTCGATGGGCCGTCCGCTCGTGCTCGCGCCTGCTGTGACCGCTTGCGTCGCGGTGCTCCTCGCAAGCGGCGTCGCGCGGCCGCAGACCCCCGCCTCGCCGGCGGCGCAGGCTCCTCCCGCAGCTCCATCGCCTCCCGCATCAGCGCTGCCGGGCAGCGCGCCCGCCAACGACGCGACGACGAACGACAACGGCGCCGACGAGGCCCCGCGCCCGCTCGTCGACCTGGCGAACGCGCCGCCCCCGCC
>JAYTOQ010000274.1:0-2479 GCA_043747665.1 Polyangiaceae bacterium
GGCACGGCGCGGGTATCGCGCTGATGGCGGCGCTGGCCAAGGAGGCGATCGCCCATGATTGCCGGCGTTTCGTGTGGCAAGTCCTCGACTGGAACGAGCCCGCCATCGCGTTCTACGAGCGGCTCGGGGCCAAGGTACTGCGGGAATGGCTCACGGTCCGGCTCGAAGGCGATGCGCTCGCGAGCCTGGCCAATCGATGCTAAACACGCGTTCGACCCCGCCGATGCCGTGGCCCGAAAAAAAGCCCGCCGGGCTGGACGCCAGCGAGAAGACCAGCTTCGGCAAGGGCGTCTTCCGCAAGTGCGACGGCTGCGGCGAGACCCTCACCGCAGAGGCCCTCGAGCACAACTTCGAGGTCTGTCCGCAATGCGGGAAGCATCACAAGCTCGGCGCGCCCCGCTGGCGCGCGCTCATGCTCGACGACGCGCGCCTCGAGGAGTGGGATGCCCACCTGCTGCCCACCGATCCCCTCTCGTTCACCGACGGAAAGCCGTATCCCGATCGCGTCGCCGCCTCGCAGAAAAACACGCGCGCGAAGGAGGCGATCGAGACCGGCAAGGGCCACATCGAGGGCATCCCCATCGCCTACGGCGCGTTCATCTTCAACTTCATGGGCGGCTCGATGGGCTCGGTGGTCGGCGAGAAGATCGCCCGCCTCTTCGAGCGCAGCGCCGCGCAGCGCCTCCCCGTCGTCCTCCTCCAGGCCTCCGGCGGCGCTCGCATGCAGGAGGGCATCTTGAGCCTCATGCAGATGGCCAAGACCGTGGCCGCGCGCGAGCGCCTCCGCGACGCCAACGTGCCATTCGTCAGCGTGCTCCTCCATCCCACGACCGGCGGCGTCGCCGCCAGCTTCGCCTTCCTCGGTGACGTGAACATCGCCGAGCCCGAGGCCCTCGTGGGCTTCGCCGGACCGCGCGTCATCGAGACCACCATCCGCCAGAAGCTCCCCGAGGGCTTCCAGCGCAGCGAGTTCCTGCTCGAGCACGGGATGATCGACCGCATCACGAGCCGCCTCGAGATGAAGCGCGAGATCGCCACCATCGTGCGCCACCTCGCGCAGCTCTCGGCGCCGCCGCCCATCGCGGAGAGCACGCGCACGCTTTCTACCTCACCGTCGGGAGACCGCGACCGCTCCGAGAACGGCGCCGGATGAGGGCGGCGTGAGCATGCCGGAGGGGACGGTGCCGGCGCACCCCGCGGATGTGGCCGGCGTGCTGCCGGCGAGCTCGTCGCGGGCGCTCGCGGTCGCGCCGCCGCCGCGCGCTCTCTCGCCTGCGCTCGATGCGCTCTACGCGCGCGTCCCGCTCGGCATGCGCCTCGGCCTCGACGCGATGCGTGCAGCATGCACGCTTGCCGGAAACCCCGAGCGCGCGTTCCAGGTCGTGCACGTCGCCGGCACCAACGGCAAGGGCTCGACGTGCGCCATGGTCGAGTCGATGGCCCGCGCCGCCGGCAAGAAGACCGGCCTCTACACTTCTCCGCATCTCTGTCGCTTCGCGGAGCGCATTCGCATCGACGGCGAGCCCATCTCCGACGACGAGCTCGCCGGTGTCCTGGCGCGCGCGCTCGATATCGGTCCCGAGCTCTCCTTCTTCGAGACCGCGACGCTCGCCGCCTTCCTGGCGTTCCGCGACAACGCGGTCGACCTCGCCGTCATCGAGGTCGGCATCGGCGGCCGTCTCGATGCGACCAACGTGGTTCCGCCACCGAAGGTGTCCGCGATCACGCGCGTCGCGTTCGATCACATGGACAAGCTCGGCAACACCCTCGAGGAGATCGCGCGGGAGAAGGCCGGCATCGCCAAGAGCGGCGCGCCGATCGTCCTCGGCCCCATGGCTCCGGAGGTCCGCGCCGCAGCCCTCGAGGTGGCGCTCGCCGCCGGCGCGCTGCCCATCGTGATGGGCGACGATCCCGACGCCGTCACGCGCGACGCCATCTCCCTCGGCCTCCGCGGGGCCCACCAGCACGACAACGCGCGCATCGCGACGCGCATCGCCCGCGAGCTCGGCATCAACGAGGCCGCGCGACGCGTCGGGCTCACCTCGACGCGCTGGCCCGGTCGCTTCGAGCAGGTTGACGTCCCGAGCGGTCCGCTGCGGGGCTCGTGGATCCTCGACGGCGCGCACAATCCCGACGGCGCGAACGCGCTGGTGCTCGCGCTCGGTGACCCGAGAGAGGGCGAAGGCGGCGCGACCCCTGGGGCGATGATCTTCGGTGCCCTTGCCGACAAGGCCTGGGCTTCCATGCTCGACGTGCTCGCCGCGCTCCCCTGCCCGCGCATCTACGTGGCGCCGAAGGGACGTGCTGCGACGGCTCCCTCGCTCCTCGCCGCGCATGCCCCCGGGCACGTCGCAGCGTCGCTCCCCGAGGCGCTCGCGCACGCGCGCCGCATCGTGAAGGACGACGCGCCGATCGTGGTCTGCGGCTCGCTCTATCTCGTCGGCGAGGCCCGCGCCCAGCTCCTCGGCCTCCCCGAAGA
>JAYTOQ010000275.1:0-7221 GCA_043747665.1 Polyangiaceae bacterium
TACATCCAGGAGGCAGCCACCGGCGGCCCCTGGCAGGGCATCGCCATCAAGGCCGACGCGCTCACGCTCACCGCTGCGCTCGGGCCGAAGCTCGGCCAGCAGATCACGGTGGTCGGCGTCTACGACGAGATCTTCAGTGTCGCGCAGATCACCGCCGCGACCATCACGGTGCTCGATCCTACCGTCGCGACCATCGTTCCGCTCGTCGTTACCGCCGACCAGATCAACAACGCCGCCGGCGCCGCCGCGGAGCCGTTCGAGAGCCTGCTCGTGCAGATGAACGGGCCCATCACCATCACCAACGACAACCCGGACACGGGGCCATTCTTCGAGATCGAGGTGACCGGCGCCATCCGCCTCGACGATGCGATCTTCCCTCGCTACGCCACGCCCGCGACGTGCACGCCGTACCCCTGCCCCTATCCCGCGGTGGGCTTCACGAACGGCACGGTGTTCCCGAAGGTGGTCGGAATCCTTGGCTACTCGTTCGGCAACCGGAAGATTTACCCGCGTTTCAGCGCGGATCTCCAGTAGCCATCCGTCATAACGGACGTCCTGCTTGACGGGCGCCGCGGCGAGGGTCATCCTGCATGCGTCTCCGAAAGGGGGCCGCGCGGCCTTTCGCCCACCTTGGGTGACGCGCGTTACAAATATCACCCTAAGCCGATTGGGACGTTCACCCGAGGAAGCGCTCGTGCTGCATCACGTGCATCACGCATCTCAGGTCGAACGAGCTGCCAAGGGTTCGGTGGGCGAGAACAGGAACCTCGCCCATGTCGTCTTCATCCGTTTCCAGGTCCAAGGCCTCTCGTCGTCTCGACACCCTCGCCGTCCGCGCCGGTCAGCCGCGCCAGGACGCGCTCGATGCCGTGACCACGCCCATCGCGTGCACCGCGACGTACGCGTTCGGTAGCAGCGCCGAGCTCCGTGACCACTTCGAAGGTCGTACCGAGCGCCAGGAATATGGCCGCTATGGCAACCCCACGGTGCGCGCGGCGGAGCTGAAGCTCGCTGCACTCGATGCCGGCGAGGACGCTGCGCTCTTCGGCAGCGGCATGGCCGCCATCACCACGGCGCTCTTCGCGCTGCTGAAGAAGGGCGACCACGTGGTGCTCGTAGGCGATTGCTACCGGCGAACGCGCTCGTTCGTGACGCAGACGCTCGCGCGCTTCGGCGTGGAGAGCACGCTCGTCCCCGCCGGCGAGCCGAGCGTGCTCACCGCCGCCATCGGCCCGAGCACGCGCGTCATCCTGACCGAGTCGCCGACCAATCCGTATCTGCGCGTCGTCGATCTGCCTGCGCTCGCGGAGGCGAAGCGCCGTCATCCGCGGGTGAAGATCCTGATCGACGCGACGTTCGCGACGCCCGTGAACCAGCGGCCGCTGGAGCAGGGCGCGGATCTCGTCCTTCATTCGTGCACGAAGTACCTGGGCGGCCACAACGACCTCCTCGCGGGCGTCGTGGTCGGCGAGCGGGGGCTCGTCGCGCTCGTCCGCGAGGCGCGTGACGTCCTCGGCGGGGTGCTCGATCCCCACGCCGCCTATCTGTTGCTACGCGGGCTGAAGACGTTGTCGTTGCGGGTGGCGCGCCAGAACGCGACGGGGCTCGTCATCGCGCGCTGGCTGGAGACGCAGCCGGAGGTCGCGCGCGTTCACTACCCGGGGCTGACGAGCCACCCGGATCATGCGATCGCAGCACGACTGATGACGGGATTCGGCGGCGTGGTGAGCTTCGTGCTGCGCGCGGACCTCGACGTGACCGCAGACGCGCTCGATGCGTGCGAGCTCGCCACCATCGCGCCCTCGCTCGGCGGCGTGGAGACGTTGATCGAGCAGCCGGCGATCATGTCGTATTACGGGCTATCGTCCGAGGAGCGCGCGTCGCTCGGCATCGCGGACGGGCTCGTGCGCTTGTCGGTGGGGATCGAGGACGTCGAGGACATCCGCGAAGATCTGGCGCGCGTGCTCGCCGTCGTGGCGAGCGAGAAGACGAAGACGAAGACGAAGACGAAGACGAAGACGGGGACGGGGACGGTCGAGTCGAGCGCGAAGGAGGTGCAGCATGGGCTCTGAGACCACGACCACCTATGGCGCTCACGTCTTCCTCGTCGGAACCGGCGTGGTGGGTAGCGCCGTGCTCGCCATCGCGCACGGCGCCGGCGCAACACGACCGCGCGGCCTGGAGCTCGTGGGCCTGGCCAACACGCGCGGGCTCCGGCTCGCGGAGCCAGGCGCGACGCTCTCCGAGGCGGAGGCACGCGCGATCGTCACGACGGCGACGGGCGGTGCTGCGGTCGTCGTCGGCGATGACGTGCTCGATGGGCTCGCGAGGCACGCGCATCCGGTCCTCGTCGATGCCACCGCCGCCGACGGCATGGAGGATCTCTACGTTCGGGCGCTCGAACGGGGGATCCACGTGGTCAGCGCCAACAAGAAGCCCCTCGCTGCGCCATGGGCGAAGCGCAAGCGGCTCTTCGCTGCGACGCGCCTCGAGAACGGCGCGCGCTTCCGCTACGAGGCCACGGTCGGCGCTGGGCTCCCCGTTATCGAGACGCTGAAGGACCTCGTACGCACCGGAGATCGCGTGCGTCGCATCGAGTGTGTCCTCTCGGGCACGCTCGGCTTCGTCGCCAACGAGCTCCAGGCCGGGACGCCGCTCTCGCGCGCCGTGGCCATCGCCAAGGACCGGGGCTACACCGAGCCCGATCCGCGCGAGGACCTCGGTGGGACCGACGTCGCGCGGAAGGTGGTGGTCCTCGCGCGCGAGCTGGGGTCGGAGCTCGAGCTCGCTGACGTCGATCTCCAGCCCTTCGTGCCGGCGTCGGTGAAGGAGCTCACGGACGCCGACGTCGATCTCGCGGCTCGGATCTCACGCCTGCGTGCCCGCGGCGAGAAGCTCGTGTATCTTGCATGCATCGACGTCGAGCACGACACCGACGGCGCCGCTCGCGTCCGAGCCTCCGCCGGGCCCGTGGCCGTGTCGCTGGAGCATCCTGCCGCGACGCTCGGAGGCTCCAGCGCGCTCGTGGCATTCACCACCGCGCGCTACGACCGCGATCCGCTGGTGGTTCGCGGCTCGGGGGCCGGTGGTCCCGTCACGGCGTCCGCGCTCTTCGCCGACGTGCTGAAGGTGACCGGGCAGGCCTGACGTTCCAGGTGGGCGCGCGCGCGTGAACGCTCTACATTCGAGAGCGTGACTCGCGAGGAGGTGTGGGAGGCAGTCGCCGACGTACTCCGGGAGCCGTTCGGTCGGCTCCTCGACGTCCGTGACGTGAGGCGCGTGCGTCGTGTCGCGGGCGACGCGTGGGTCGTCACCGTGGTCCTCGCCGCGCAGTCGGGCGATCTCCATGTCGCCGACCTGACCGTCGACGACGCGGGCGCGATTTCGCCGACCATCAGCGCCGAGCACGTGATCGAGGCAGTCAAGCGCGCCGAGCGCGCTTCCCACGCGCCGCCCGCCATGCCCGACGAGCTCTCCGACTTCGGCGGCGGCCTCGACGACGACGCCGAAGACGAGACCGATGGCCTCGAGGTCCTCGCCGAGATGCAGGAGGAGCCTGTCGAGAACCGCGTCTCGGCCGCGCTCGCTCGCGGTGACGACAAGTCGCTCAACGAGGCGCGCGAGCTCCTGCCTCGTTTGCTCGCCGATCACGATCGCCGCGGCACCACGCTCCTCACGATGGCCGCGGTGGAGATGAAGCTGGGCGAGCCCAAGCTGGCGCGCGAGTATGTGGAGGCGTCGGCGCGCGAGTTCGCCGACCGATTCGACCTCGATTCGCTGGAGAAGGCCGCGGTGCTCGCCCTCGAGCTGATCGGTCGCGATGCGTTCGGCGGCTCGACCGTGCACGCGCTCCTCGAGCAGAGCCGCACGCGTCTGAAGCCATTTTTCAGCATCTTCGACACGCGCAGCTTCGCCGAGCTCCCGGAGGACCTGCGCGCGAAGCTCGCGCCGTCCATCCACCTGCGCACGCTGACCCCGGGCGAGACCCTGGTGAGCGAGGGCGAGCCCTCACGCAAGGTGTTCGTCGTGAAGAGCGGGCTCGTGGGCGTGTGGCTCGAGAAGCCGTCGGGCGGACAGTGGCTCGTGCGGTGCTGCTTCCCGGGCTGGCTCCTCGGCGAAGGCAGCGTGCTGGGGGGTCCGTCGCCAAAGTGCATGGCCTCGCTGCGTGCGGAGCGCGTGAGCGAGGTGTGGACGGTCGACGCCGAGTCGATCCGCGCCATCATGGAGCAGGACCTCGCGTTCGGTCAGCGCATCGCCGAGACGAAGCAGATCCATCGCATCGACTCGTTCTTCTCGATGCACGAGACGATGGGCCAGCTCGACGTCCAGGTCCGCGACGAGATGCTGTCCTGCATCCAGCGCCTCGAGACCTTCAAGGAAGAGACGGTGCTCTTGCCCGCGAACGAGATCCCGAAGGTCGCGTGCCTCGTGGCGCGCGGATCGATCGCCCTCGTGCAGGCGGGCAACGAGACGCCCGTCGGCGTCATCGAGGCCGACTCGTTCTACGGCGTGCGCGACACGATCCATCGCATCGCACCGAGCGTCGCAGCGGTTGCGCGCCCCGGGACGACGGTGGCGTTCTTCGACGGCAAGCGTCTCCAGGCGCTCTGCGAGCGAAGCCCCGAGCACGTCGTCGCGGTGCTCGAGCGTCTCGGCTGACGGCGGCGCATCGCGGCGCGGATCAGGAAAAGCGCATCGCACTCGTGGCGTCGTGAGGGCAAAGCACCGCACTTTTGCCGCCCGGATTCGACTTTTACGGCCTCGTGGAATTTCTCGGGCGGGGTCCATGACGATCCACCCCCGCCCGACTTCTGAGACGCGGTCCTGACGGGTCGCGATCGATCCAGGGGTGTAGACATCTGCATCGCTGCTGCGGGGTAACGCCAAGGAGGTCCGGCCATGGGTGTCCGTTTGAACGTCGTCGCGCTACTCGCTTTCTCTGCACTGTTCGCGTGTGGCGCGTGTGGAGGCTCGAAGACCAGCGGCGAAGCCAAGGGTCCCGAGTCGAACCCGTGGGCCGATTACAAGGGCACGTACGCGACCGCCGGCTCCGGCTCGTCGTCGTCCTCGTCAAAGAGCGGCGCGGGCGCGGGGAAGAGCGCCAAGACCGACGTCGCCGCGGCCGAGGCGCCGAAGGCCGAAGAGCCCGCGGCCGTCGAAGAGGCTCCTGCGCCCGCGCCCGTTGGCGCGCCGCCCGCGAAGAAGGGCAAGACCGCCATCAAGGGCGGCGCGAAGAAGAAGAAGTAACGCTCTCGAGCGCGCCGAGCACGCGCCGAGCGCGCCGAGCGCGCCGGGCGCGCCGGGCACGCAGAGCACGCAGAGCACGCAGAGCACGCAGAGTGTTGAACCGGTTGATCATCGGCGGCCCGCGGTGCGCGCACGTATCGATGCTCAACCTGTTCAGCGCTCTGCGCTCGATGCGACGATAGCGTTCGGGATCAGGATCGACAGGCACGTGACGCAGCCCTCGGCTTTCGCGAACTCCGAGAGGTCCACGGCATCGACCTCGAAGCCGCGCGCGCGCACGAGATCCAGCGTGCGCGAATGCGCGGCGCCCATGAGGACACGCTCGCCGATCAGCGCCACGTTGGCGGCGTCCGGCTCGCCTTCGGCCACGTGGAGCACCGAAAAGCCGGCCAAATCGCGGGCGTCGAGCCAGCGTGGGCTCACGAGCAGCGTGCCGTCGGGAAGCGCGGTGCATGCCGTCTTGAGGTGCAGGCAGCCGTCCACGGCCACCGTGCGCACCTCGTAGCCGAAGCGACCGGCGATGCGAAAAAGCGCATCGACGCCTGCGCGATTGCTGCGCGCCGTCGCGCCGACGAACAGCGTGCGGCCCACGCGGAGGACGTCACCGCCCTCCAGGGTGGCCGGCGCTTCGATGCGCGCGATCTCCGCGCGATGACGGCGGAGCTCGGGCTCGATCCCGCGCGGCTCATCGCGTCGCGAAGGCGCGCCCATCGACGTGAGGATGGCGACCTCGTCGAGCACCACCGCCGTGTCCTCGACGAAGACGCTATCGGGATGATCGAGGTTGGTGTCGAGCAGCACCACCTGTGCGCCGGCGCGCTCGAGCATGCGTCGATACTCCTCGTGCTGGAGCGCCGCGAGATCGAGATCGATCGCGTGCACATCGATGAACGTGCGCACCGCGTCGTTCATGCGGGGCGAAGGAGCATGCGTGATGGCCACTACACCGAGACCCGAACGCGGCATTGCGCGAACCTTAGCAGCCGCGCTTGAGTTGCGCGCGCGCGCGGCGCCTGCTCATGACGAGGGCGAGCGCAGCGACCGCCAGCGCGCCGCCCGCGAGATCGTCGCCTCGGCCTCCGCGCGTCGTGGTGCAGCCCGCGCATCCGCCACGCTTCGACTCCGAAGGCGGCGCCGCCTGGGCCACGGTCGGCATCGACCCGGGTGACGCGGCTGAAGCGCCAGGATCTTCGGACGCCTTCGGAGCCGCGCCTCCCTTCGTCATTGGGCGGTCCTCGCGGCGCGGCTCGGACGGCGGTGCCGTCGCGATCGCGCACTCGGGACAGGCCTCGCGTACGCGGCGGCTGGCGTCGTCGGCCTTCGCGCGACCGGCGCTGCAGCGCTCGCCGGGATCGAGCGCGCAGATCTTGTCGGCGGCGCGGCGGATGGACGCGAGCGCTCGACACGCGGTCGCGCAGTCCGACGTCGAGAGCGCATCGTGCTGCTCGGCGAGGCTCTTCTCGAGGGTGGTCACGTCCTCCTTCGGGACCTGCGCCGCGGCCTGGGCGCGCGCGCTCCCGGCCCATGACCCGAGGGCGAGCGCCCCAGCGACGGCGATGGCAGCAGGAAGCCGGAAGCGAGCGGCGGTCGGCTGCGAGGTGGGCTGCGGGAGGCGAGTCACGCCCCGAACGAATCACGCGGCCCGTCGCCGTGCAAGCGAGGTGCAAGCCAGCATGGGCGAGATCCATCGCAACTTTTTCCCGAGGCGACACGGTAGGCAGAAAAAAGGTGCGGAGCGCAGCGCATCGCGTGGGCCGGAAAGCGCCAAAGCCCGCGGAACGACGTGACGGTCCGCGTCTTGCTCCGTTGAGCGCCATCATGGTTCCTTCGGCTTCCGGCCCGCATTCCGTCATCCAGCGTACGAACGACCGACGACGCGCCCAGCGCGCTCGGCTCGGCGTGACGGTCACCATCACGGTCGCCAGAAAGCTGGTCGACGCGCTCGGTATGGATGTCTCGCAAGGTGGCATTCGC
>JAYTOQ010000276.1:0-3935 GCA_043747665.1 Polyangiaceae bacterium
CCGTCTTACCGAGAGGACCCCATGAAAGCATCGCTGCTACTATCCCTATCGAGCTCGGTCCTTCTCGGCCTGGCAGCCGTCGCTGCCGGTTGCGCGAGCGCCTCCGATCCGCCGCTGGGCGGACCCTACGGCGGCACCGCCGGCGCGGGCGGCGGTACGGCATCGTCGACGAGCGCGACGGATCCCGCCGCCGATCCCGGCACGAGCACGACCCCGGCGCAGGACGGCGGCGCGGCCACCGGCACGTCGGGCACGAGCGGAAGCACTTCGGGCACGAGCGGCACGAGCGGCAGCACTTCGGGCACGAGCGGCACGTCGGGCACGAGCGGCACGAGCGGCACGAGCGGCAGCACTTCGGGCACGAGCGGCACGAGCGGCAGCACGTCGGGCTCGACGCCGCCTCCCGCCGCGACCTGGTCGCAGGTCTACACGAGCTATCTGAAGTCCGGAACCGTCGGCAGCTGCGGGACGAGCGGCTGCCACAGCCAGATGAGCACTGCGTCGGGCGGCTACACATGGCTCAAGGGCAAGGGCTACATCACGGCCAGCGGCGCGCCGCTCGCCGATCCCGCGCAGTCGTGCTTGAGCTGGCTGGGCGGCAACATGCCGCCGTCGGGCCCCAGCTCCAACGCGGCCGCGACCGCCGCGCTGAAGTCGTGGGCAGCCTCCGGCGCGCCCAACAACTGATCCGACCACATGACCTCGTTCCATGTCGCGTGGCGTGTCGTCCTCGTCCTCGTCGTTCTCGCGACGGCCGCGTGCACGCACGTGGCGCCGTACGACCGCGGAAGGCTCGCGCATCCGACGATGACGCAGTCGGTGGGAAGCACAGCTTCCGACCATCTGCATGCCGTGCAAGAAGGCGCGGCCGGCGGTGGCTCCGTCGCCGAGAGCGGCTGCGGCTGCAACTGAGCCGAGCCGCCTGAGCTTGCCGGACTGCGACGACGCCGGTCGAGTACCGATTTGTCGTCGTTTGTCGTCGTTTGTCGTCGGTAGATCCCTGCTCGCGCTCGCATCGGCCTCGCCGATGCTCATGTTGTCCGCGTGGTTGGCCCCCGCAGACATGTCCTCGTCTACGAAGAAGACGAAGCGGCCATCGCCGTCCTGACGGCGGCGCTGCGCTCGTCCGGTGCACGCGTCTCGGTCGCGCGCTCGGTCGAGGATGCACTTCGCGTCGTCGCACGAGAGCATGTCGACGTCGTCGCGACGGACGCGATGCTGCCACGTCGTCGCGCATGCGCCCTGCTGATCGCCCTCCGCACGTGCGCGGGGCGCCGTGCCCGCGCCATTCCTCTCGTGCAGCTCCGCTGTGCGTCGCGCTGAACGCGGTGCGCGATCCGTGACGCTCCGGCCACAGCGTGCGCTCGAATGCCTCCACGCCGCTCGTACCGCCATCGGTACGAGCAGCTCCGCTGCGTCAGCAGACGCCAGCGATCAGGGCTTCAGCACGACCTTGATGCAGCCGTCCTTCTTGTCGCGGAACGTCTTGTAGGCGGCCGGCGCCTCCGAGAGCGGGACGCGATGCGTGATGATCTGCGAGGGGTCGATGTCGCCCGCCTGGATCTTCTCGTAGAGCGGCTTCATGTACTTCTGCATGTGCGTCTGGCCCATCTTCAGGGTCAGGCCCTTGTTCATCGCTGCGCCGAACGGGAGCTTGTCGGGGAAGCCCACGTAGACGCCGGGGATCGACACGGTGCCCGCCTTCCGACAGCAGTAGATCGCCTCGCGGAGGACGTGGGCGCGGTCGGTGCCGAGCATCAGCGTCTTCTTCGCCTTGTCGAGGACGGCATCGACGCTGCCGTGCGAGTGCGCCTCACAGCCGACCGCGTCGATGCAGCGGTCCGGGCCGCGGCCCTTCGTCATTTCCTGGAGACGGTCGTAGACGTGCTCGTTGTCGAAGTTGATGGTCTCGGCCTTTCCGACCTTCTTCGCGAGCGCGAGGCGCTCGGGAACGCGATCGATGGCGATGACGCGGCCAGCGCCGAACATCCACGCGCTCTGGATGGCGAACTGCGCGACCGGGCCGCAGCCCCAGACGGCGACCGTGTCGCCCTTCTCGATCTGCGCGTTCTCGGCCGCCATGTAGCCGGTCGGGAAGATGTCGGAGAGGAAGAGGACCTTTTCGTCCGGAAGATCGGACTCGATCTTCAGCGGGCCGACGTTGGCGTGCGGGACGCGGAGGTACTCCGCCTGACCGCCCGCGAACCCACCCAGCATGTGCGAGAAGCCGAACATACCGGCAGGCGAATGGCCCATGGCCTTCTCGGCGAGGCGGGCGTTGGGGTTGGTGGTGTCACAGCAGGAGAACAGGCCCTTCTTGCAGAAGAAACACTCGCCGCAGGCGATGACGAAGGGCACCACCACGCGGTCGTCCTTCTTCAACTTCTTCACGGCGCTGCCGACCTCGACCACGATCCCCATCGCCTCGTGGCCGAGGATGTCGCCCTTCTCCATCGTCGGCTGGTAGCCGTCGTAAAGGTGGAGGTCCGAGCCACAGATCGCAGTCGACGTGATCTTCACGATGACGTCCGTGGGATCGATGATCTTCGGATCCGGGACCTTGTCGACGCGAACGTCCTCTTTGCCGTGCCAGACTAGTGCTCTCATGTCGTCATCCTGTCAGTGAATTGTGGGGCTACGAGCCGCGGCGCTCGCGACGCGAGCGCCGAATGCAATGCGTGTTGGTGCACGCGGCATGCCTCCGTGACGCGGCTCGCCACCTCAGCCGCGCTCCGTCTCAGCGGATCGGCACGAGGTCGGTGCTCGCCAGCAGCTCGTGCACGGCGTCACCGAGGACGTCATGCTGGAGACGCTTCGGGTCACCGAAGAAGGCCTTGGCGATGGCGACGTCCAGCCGGCGGGTGCCAACGAGCGCAAGCGCCTCATCGACGTCGTCGACTCCCTCCGCATAGGTGACGCGATCCTCGGCGCCTTCGGACTCGCCAAAGCGCTTGCGGAAATACTGCATGCCGAGGCTGCGTGCGCGCGCCTGATGATCTCCGGTGACCACCACCTGGAGGCCCGCGCGCTCACGCTCGCCGAGCTCGCCGAGCGCCTGCTCGACGACCTCGTGGAGCGCGGTGAGCTGGACCTGCGTGGCCAGCCTCGTGAGCTCGAGGAGCCGCGGGCCGCTCTCGCCAGCGAACGCATCGAGGTCGGCCACCGACGGCGGTGTCTTGCCGAGCATACGGTCGAGGAAGGACACAGAGCCGTCGAGCAGTGGGCGGATCGCCGCGACGGTGTCGCGGTCGGCCTCATGCTCGCCGTCAAGGGAGGCCAGCGCGGCGGCGACGTGCGTGCGGAGCTCGCGGATGCGATCACCGGACGGCAACGTCAGCGCGCCGCGCGGCGAGCCGTTGCCGTTTCCGTAGCGATGAAGTGCCGCAAAAATAGCCACAGGCGCGTGCGCCGCGGACTTGATGACGTGGAAGATTCGCGGCGTCAGTGGCAGCTCACGCCGCTGACGGCCGCGAAAGACGAAGAGCGCATCGGCATGCACCACGAAGACGGGAGCATCGAGCTTCGCCTCGTCGCGAGCGGTGTCGTAGGCGGCGTGGAAGCCATCGTTGACTCCGTCGAGCGCGCCGCCGACGCGGGGCAGTTGATCGCCATCGCCATCGCTCTTCGCGACCTTCGTCCGACCGGCCATGACAGCACTCTATTCGATCATGTTGCCCAGATCGCGCCGTGCGCGGAGGCCTCGTCAGGCGACGGCGCTGCGACGTAGTAGTACGCCGCGACCGACGCGCGCTGGCGGCCCTCGGGGCACGCGAGCGGGGTGGGATGTCCGTGCCAGTAGGCGTCGCCGTGGTTCATCACGATGAGCCGATCGAGAAGCGGGGGGTAGCTCGCCACGCACTGCGTTCGCGCCGCATCCCACAGCTCGAGCGCGCCGCCCCACGCCGGGTCCCAGTCGGCGGCGAGATAGTAGAGGA
>JAYTOQ010000277.1:0-1528 GCA_043747665.1 Polyangiaceae bacterium
GCTCCGCGCGCCCGACGCTGCGCTGCGCATCGGCGCGCAGGTGGGCTGGCAGAGCCGCATCCCGGTCGACGAGCTGTTCACGGACGAGGCGACGTACGTCGTCTCGCGCGCGGTCCTCGCGCGTCCGCTGCAGCAGGCAAGCGTTCGCTGGATCGTGGTGTTCCCGACCGCACTGTCTCCCGAGCCGCCGTGGCCGTCACCGTCCGGTGCGCGGCTCCGTTACCCGATGGGCTCCTCCGAGAACCGCTGGTCGCTGCGGCGCCGTGAGGAGACGCGCACCGCGCTCGCGCGTCGCGATCGCGCGCTCGTCCTCGGCATGCGCGGCGACGTCGTGCGGCCGCTCACCGGCAGCTTCTTCGTGCGTCCGAGCGCGGACGGCGCCATCCGGATCGAGGCGACGCGATGATGACGCCGTCACCGAAGCCTTCGCCGCAGGCGACGTCGCGGGCCCTTCCTCGGAGGACCGCGACCGCGGCCCTCCTCTACTGGCTGCTCGTCATCTGTGGCCTCACCGGGATCACCCTTCAGCGCGCCGATGCCGTCGAGCAGGTCCTGCCGCTGTGGGTCGGCACGATCGTGGGCCTCGGGCTCGGGCAGCTGATCGCATGGGCGCGCGTGCGCGTGTGGGTGCTTGCGGCGCTCGGCATGACGTCGCTCTGGCTGTCGCCGGTGTTCTTCATCGTGTTCTACAATTCGCTGCGCGGGCCGGCGGAGACGTCGTTCTACGCGTTCGTGCCAGCGCTGATCTGCGGCTACCTCGCGCTCTCGGAGCGCGGCGGTCTGCTCGCGTTCTGGTATCCGGCGGTGCTGTGGATGCTCGTCATCCTCGACGGGTCCGGCGACGCAGCGGCGTTCGACACGCGTGCTGCGCTCCCCCTCGTCGTCGGGCTCGCCGCGCTCTTCGTGGCATTCCTCCGCGCGCGCGAGACGCGTCGTGTCGCGCTGTGGCAGACGCACGGAGCGCTGCGCCTCGCGACGCCGGTCTCGCGCGAGGTCCTGCGCGCGTCGCCGCTGCGCGCCGCCTCGCAGCACGCGTGGACCGCGCTCGCCGGCGGCTCCGCGCTGGTGCTCGCAGCGTGGATCGCGCCACACCTCTGGCAGACCGACCAAAGCAAACACACGACGTCGGCGGCAGCCTCCGCCGTGACGACCTTGGCACCGGGAGGTGGAGGGGATGCGCAGCGCTGCTGCGCGCAGGCCTCGGTCGTCGAGACCAAGCGCGTGCGCGTGCGCGAGTACTTTCCGCTCGTTCACGGTCACGACGAGGACCGGGACCTCGCATCGATGACGACGCCGTGCACGACCGTGTGCCAGGACGGCGAGCCGGCGTGGACGAACCTGACGAACGACTACGACGGCTACGGCGCCGCGGGCGACGACGCCACGTCTCACAGCACGGGCACGTCGCCACCGCCGTACGGGTATGGCTACGGCGGCGGGTACGACGCTGCGTACACGGCGACCACGATGGGCGGCTCTGCGCAGGCGGCTCCACCGCCCGCCTCGCCTCGCGTGATCTCGCCGTCGA
>JAYTOQ010000278.1:0-1615 GCA_043747665.1 Polyangiaceae bacterium
GCAGATCCTCGGCACGTCGATGGTGTTCGCGCAACTCGGTCGAAAAGATGCGCCCTACATCTATCTCGACGTCATCGACGAGGAGCGCTACTCGCAGACGCTTGACAAGCATTTCGAGCACACCATCCTCAAGATCGGCTACTCGTACAACGGCCCCACCGAGATCGGCGGCCTCGTCCTCGACCCGACGTATCGTCGCGTGCCGGAGCGCCTCGGCACGTTCCTCTCGTACGTGCGCTTTCTCTTCATCAAGATGCATCGCGAGTGGTTCCGCGACGAGGTGCTCGCCGAGCTGCTCCCGCCCCTCGAGAAGGACGGCACGTCGCATCTGTGGGACGCGATCGGCAGCCATTTTACCGGCATGACATACGCCGAAGCCGACAAGCTCTCGCGCAAGAACAAGGAGTTCATCCGCGGGCTCTTTCCCGAGGGCACCATCTACGCGTCGCTCCTTCCCAAGGACGCGCAGAGCGTCATCGGCAAGGTCGGCGCGCAGACGCGCGGCGTCGAGAAGCTGCTTCGTCGCATCGGTTTCCGTTATGCCGACCGCATCGATCCGTTCGACGGCGGCCCGCACTTCACAGCCATGACCGACGAGGTGAGCCTCGTCGTCAGCTCGCGTCGCTTCCGCATCGCGGCGCTGATCGACGACGACACCGTCGCCGACCTGCCGCCCGAGAAACGCAAGCGTGCGGTCGTCGCCGTCGAGCCGGCCGGCCCGCCGTTCTTCCGCGCCATGCTCGCGCCGTTCGAGGAGCGCGCCGGCGACACTTGCGCGCTCGGCGCGTCCGCCGCCGCAGCGCTCGGCCTGGACGTCGGGGCCGACGCGTGGGTCCTACCGCTCGAGTGAGCGCGCTGGCGCGGGGGCGGCGCCGCGCGCCTACGTCGCCGCGGCTGCGGGGTCGACCACGCGCACGAGGATCACGGTGATGTTGTCCTTGCCGCCCTTGGCATTGGCAAAGAAGATCAGACGGTCGACGGCGGCCTGCGCGTCCTGCTCGGTGCGGAGGACGTGCGCGATGCGGTCGTCGTCGAGCATCTTCGTCAGCCCGTCCGAGCAGAGGATATAGACGTCGTCGGGGGACGGCGCCGCGACGATCACGTCGATGGGAACGGCCGCCCAGATACCGACCGCGCGACTGAGGTTTCCCGACTCGGGGCCGGTGAGGCCGAGGTCGGCCATCGTGTGGTCCTTCGTGAGCTGCGTGAAGACGCCGTTGCGAAGCCGATAGCAACGGCTGTCGCCGACGTGGCCGATGTGCATGCGGCGCTTGGTCGGCGAGAAGCGCGCGCAGCACAGCGTGGTGCCCATCCCGTCGAGCTCGGGCTTGGTCTTCGCCATCTCGAAGATGGTGGCGTTGGCCATCTGCATCGCGCGCGCGAGCTCGCTCGCTTCGATGGGGACGTCGGCGTGCGGCTCGCCCTCGAAGGTCCCGGTACCGAACGCGTCCTCGATGGCCTGGACGGCGAGGCGGCTCGCGAGCTCACCGGCGTTGTGACCGCCCATGCCGTCGGCCACCACGAAGAGATTCTCCTCGCGATTGACGAGCAAGCTGTCCTCGTTTTGCTTGCGCCGCATGCCGGTGTCGGTCTGCGCGGTGGCGCTCACGAGGAA
>JAYTOQ010000279.1:0-1954 GCA_043747665.1 Polyangiaceae bacterium
TTCTGCAAGTTCTGCGGCGCATCGCTGGCCGAGTCCGCCGCGCAGCCGGCAGCCACGCCCTTCGCGAGCCCTGGCCCGAGCCCTGGCCCGAGCCCTGTCGCAAGCCCTGTCGCAAGCCCTGGCCTCGGTCCCGTCGAAGCCGTCCCTCCGCTCGCGCCGCACGAGCGCCTCGAGCTACCGCGTACGAACGGCTTCGCGCACGGCGCGGCACGTCCGCCGACCGTGCCGATGCAACAACCGGATCCGCCCACGCCGTTCGCCGCGTTCCCGCCGCCGGGCATGACCCCGCCGCCAGCGCCGGTCCAAGCTCGAGGTCCCGCTCCCGCACCGGCACACGATCCCGCACCGGCACACAATCCCGCTCCCGCTCCCGCTCCCGCTCCCGCTCCCGCTCCCGCCCCCGCTCCCGCCCCCGCTGCCCCCCCGGTCGCGCGCCCCGTCGTTCGCGGACGCCTCGTCGTCATCGCGAAGAGCGGTGCGGACGGCCCCAGCTACCCGATCGGCGACAGCCTCGACGTCGGCCGGACCGAGGGGCAGATCGTCGTCGGCGAGGATCCTTACCTCTCGCCGAGGCACGTCCGGATCGCGTGGACGGGGTCGAAGCTGGTGCTCCGAGACCTCGCCAGCACCAACGGCGTCTACATTCGTCTGGTCGCCGCCCGGGACATGAACGCGGGAAGCACTGAAAAACAGGCCTCGCCGGCGGGACCGACCGAGGACAAGGTCCCCGGAGAGGTCGCGGTTCCGCTCCACGACCAAGATCTGATACTCGTCGGACAGCAAGTCTTGAGGTTCGAGAGCGCCACAGCCGGTTCGCAGGGAGACGCAGGGTTCGGCCCGGCGACGGAGCACGGCACGCTCTTGTTTGGCTCCCCCGCAGCGAAGCGATACGCTCGGCTCTCGCAGCGCACCGTCGAGGGAGTGACCCGCGACGTGTATTACGTCCGGAAGGTAGAAACCGTGCTCGGCCGAGAGTCGGGAGATGTGGTGTTCACGGAAGATCCGTTCCTGTCGCGAAGGCACGCCGCCATTCGCGTCCTGGACGCGTCTGAGCCGCGACGTGCCGATGCGGGTGCGCCCGCCGCGCCCGCCGCCGCCCGCGCGACGCGGTTCGCGCTCGTCGACCTCGGCTCCTCGAACGGCAGCTTCCTGCGCATCCGCGGGGAGATCGAGCTTGTCGCCGGCGATCACTTCCGCGTCGGCCAGCAGCTCTTCCGGGTGGACTTCGAGAGTGACGCGCTCATCGGGCGCGCGCCCGGGTGATGAATGAGGGATCGGTGACGCAGCCGCAGACGCCCGTCCCGAGCTCCGTCTCGTCCGAGACGGGAGCTTCATCGGACTCGTCCGACGTCGGTGCCGACGTCCGCGTGAAGCTCTTCGCGCGTACGGACGTCGGACAGGTGCGCGAGCACAACGAGGACAACTTCCTCGTCGCCGACATGAGCCGCCGCTCGCGCGGTCTCCTCGAGGCCAACCGCGCGACCGCCATCGGCCCGCAGGGCTGCGTCTTCGCGGTCTGCGACGGCATGGGCGGCGCAGCTGCGGGCGAGATTGCAAGCCAGCTTGCAGTCGACATCATCTTCGAGCGGCTCGTCGACGGGCTCGGCGAGCGCCCCATCAAGCGCGATGATCTCGCGCGCCGCCTCGTCCGCGCCGTCGAGGCCGCGGGCCTCCGCATCTTCCACGAGGCCAAGGCCGATCGCTCGCGCCGCGGCATGGGCACGACCGTCACCGCGGCCGCGCTCGTCGACGATGTCCTCTTTTTCGCGCAGGTCGGCGATTCGCGCGGCTACATCCTCCGGGGCGACACGCTCGTGCAGGTGACGCGCGATCAGTCGCTCGTGAACCAGCTCATCGAGGCCGGTCAGCTCACCGAAGAAGAAGCCGAGACCTTCGAGCACAACAACATCATCCTGCAGGCGCTCGGCACGTCCGACACCGTGCAGGTCGACCT
>JAYTOQ010000280.1:0-7863 GCA_043747665.1 Polyangiaceae bacterium
GCCGATGCGCAGGTAGATGTCGTCGAGACCCGTGAGGATCATCTTCTCTTCGGGAGAGCCGGAGATCTCACCCCAGTTGTTCGTGTCGTCGTCGATGAAACCCTGGTTCTGCAGGAAGATCGTCTCCGGCGGAACCTGGCGATGACGGTCGATGAGCTGTGAGCCGCCGGTGGTGGGCTGCGCGGTGCTCGTGAGCAGCTCGCTGCTCGCGCCGCGGAGACGCACCTGGTCGCCGGGGAAAATCCAGTGCGGGTTCTGGATCTGGGGATTGAACGCCCAGATCCGCGGCCACTGGTACGGGTTGCGGAAGTAGTGATCGCAGATGTCCCAGAGCGTGTCGCCCTTGCGGACCTGGTGCACGCCGGTGTTGCTCGAGACGCCACCGCCGCGCGTGTCGCCGCCGCCCAGGACGAACGAGCTCGTGTCGTTGCCGTGCGCGGTCCCGCCACCGCCGGCGCCCGGCCTGAAGTCGAACGAGTCACGCTCGTTGCCGGTGATCGGCTTCGACGACGAGAACTGCGCGTTGCCGCCGCCGAGGACGCCACCCGGCGGAACCGGCGCGACGCCACCCGGGAAGAACTGCGAGCTCGATTGCACGGACGTCGTCGTCGACGTGGTGGTGCCGCCTCCGCCTCCGCCACCTCCGCCGGCGGGAGGCGCAGTGCCGCTCAACGGACCGCCTGGATTTGCGGGGTTTCCGCCGCCCGCAGGCGCTGCGCCGGTGTTCTGCGCGAACGCGACACTCACGTGCGCGATCGGCAGCACGAGGCCGAGGATGATGGCGAGATGCCGTGACGTCGCCGGATGCGCGGTGCTCATCGATTCTCCTTCGGTCCCTTGCGATCGGGCACGCTGTCTTCGCGAGCGCCGCTGTTGTCGCCGCTGCCCGTACGATTGCCGGGCGCGCTGTCGCGCGCAGCCGGCGGAATTCTCTTCGCTGCATCGCTGCGCGGATACTCGCGCTTCAAGCGATCCCAGTACTCGCGCGCGCGTCCCGACGCGCCGAGACGGTCGTGGCACATCCCCACCTTGAGGAGCGCGTCCGGCGCCTTGCTGCCGCTTCCGAAGCGCGCGATCACCGCGTCGAACTGCTCGGCTGCGCGGAGATACTCGCCCTGCGCGAAGTACGCCTCGCCGCGCCAGTACATGGCGTTCTCGGCGTAGGGATGATCGGGCCAGCGCACGAGGAATGCGTTCAGGCCCTCGAGCCCGCGGTCGTACTGGCGCGCCTGCACCTGGGAGAGCGCCGTCTCGTAGGCCTTCTTCGCGTCGGGATCGAGCGCGCTCGAGCGCGCGGTCTCGGGTACGGGCCGAGCCTGGGACGGATCCGACTCGTCGATGCGTACGCGGCCGTTCGATTTGCCCGCGCGCGGTCGCGACGGCGATGCGCCGGCGACACCGGTGAGCTTGATGTCGGGACGCGCGCCGGGATCGTTGGGGTCGGCGGGATCGGCCTCGGAGGGACCACCGAGCTGGACGACGCGTGCATTCGGGGCCGCAGGGACGCCGGTCCCCGCGGGCTCGGTACGCGGAAGCTTCTCGTCGGCGCCTGCCGCTTCGAGCGGCCCCATCGACCGATCGAGCTTGTCGGTCTCGGCCTCGAGCTTGGTGACCTGCTCGCGCATCTCGGCAAATTGCCGGTCCGCGACCGTCTCCGGACGACCGCAACCGCCGAGCACCAGCGATGCTGCGGAGAGCAGCCACGGGAGCGTCAGGCCGAGAACGGGAGACACACGACAGAGCATCGCGGTTAAAGGTAGGCCCCCACCCGCGCCGGGGCCAATTTCTGGCAGGGCGCTCGCTTTACGCTCGGTCCGAGCTGGGGCAATCTTCCTTCCGCACGGCAGCGCCCCGCAGGAAGCTCGATGTCAGGAAGACCCTGTTTCTCCTGCCCAACATGATCACGCTGTCGAGCATCTTCTGCGGCTTCGACTCGATCCGCATCAGCGGCGCTGCCACCGAGGGCACCGGCGACGACTACTACCGCGCGTCACTCCTGCTCGTCTATGCGCTGTTCTTCGACATGCTCGACGGCCGCGTGGCGAGGCTCACCAAGACCCAGAGCGCGTTCGGGCTGCAGATCGATTCCCTCGCCGACGTCGTGTCGTTTGGCGTGGCGCCGGCGCTGCTCGTCTACAAGTGGTCGCTCTTCCAGCAGGGCACGTTCGGGCTGGTCGTGGCCTTCACGTTCGCGGCGATGGGCGCGGTTCGCCTCGCGCGCTTCAACGTCCTCTCCATGGGTGAGGGCGGTAAGCCCACCAAGCCCAGCAAGTACATCGTCGGGCTCCCGGTGCCGGGCGCCGCGGGCATCCTGATCTCGCTGGTGGTCGCCAATCACGCGGTCGGCGGCGACCTCTCCGGTCCGAAGTACGTCTACCCGATGATGGGGCTCACGGGCTTCCTCGCCTTCCTCATGATCTCGACGATCCGCTTCCGGTCGTTCAAGGACCTCCAGCTGAACGCGCGCTCGGTCGGCCTCGTGATGTTCGCGGTGGTCTCGAGCGCGATCGTCTCGTTGCAGACGAAGCCGGCGTTCGTCCTCGTCTGGCTCCTCTCCTTCTATGTGATCATCGGGCTCGTCGAGACGGTCATCGCGCTCCCTCGCGAGCACGCCGCCCGACGTAAGCGCGACGCGGCCGAGGCCGAGCGCTCGAGCATTCCGCCGTCGTAGCTAGCGAGCTCTCAGCGCCAGAGAGGCCACGCGAAGTCGCGGTCGCGCGCGGACATGGTCGCGAAGGTTCGTGTCACGTGGTCGTCGAGCTCGGCACCCTGACCCGCGATGCGGCAGCGAGGGCGCACGGCCTCGACCGCCTGTGCCCACGCCGTGAGCGCCATGCCCCCACGCGGCGTGGTCGTCACGAGCAGATGCGCGAGCGAGCCGAGCTCCGAATCGTAGGCGCGCGCGACGAGCCCACGGGCCGCATGCCAGCGAACCGCCCATACGTCGTCGGCGAGCACGTTGCGGAGCTCGCGTGCCACCTCGTCACCGAGTCGGCCTTCGGCGGCAGCCCGGGCGGCGGCGAGGCGCACGCTTCGTTCGCCGTCACCGAGGCACAGCTTGACGACCTGCGCAGCGCGCACCGCATGAGCACCGGCATGCGCGATCGCCGACAGCGCGGAGATGCGAATGCCGGTCGACCACGCAGGCGCTCCGTAGGCCGCGACGGTCGCGACGTCGTCGACGGTCACCTCCACGTGCCATCGCGTCGAGCCCAGCGACGACTTCAGCTCCGGCGACCACGCCGAAGCGACCGCATCGAGCAAGAATTGCGTCTTCCTGCCCGCCGGTCCGTCGGCGAGCCGGCGCAGGTAGCGCGCGATTCGCTCGTCCGCCTCGTGCTGCGTGGATCGGCTCATGGGCACTTAACACGTAGCGCCGCTTAGCCCTTCCCGCTCGCCACCCCCAACCGTAAGCTTGCTGCGGTCCCTCCCCGATGCTCGACGACCTCTACCATTTGCGGGAACGCGCCCGCGCCGCGCTGGCCCGCGGCGACCTCGACGACGCCGCCAACTCGCTCGTCTCCGCGGCCGCGCAGACCCACGTCGCCGAGCATGACTACCTGTCGGTGCTCCGGCCGCTCGCCGAGGTGCTTGCCCGCCGGAGCGACCATCGCAGCGCGCTGACCGTCGTCTGGTACATGGCTTTCTCCGAGAGCGACGGCTGGAAGCGCGCGATGTCGATGCTGCCCGGCGTCCCTCCCGTCGATCGCGCCCGCACGCTCGCCGCCAACAACGACATGGCCGGCGCCGCGCGCGAGATGGAGAACGCAGGCCTTGTCGCCGCCGCTGCCATCTACCGGGAGAAGGCCGACGACTGGCGCGGCGCTCGCGCTCTTTGGTCGCGTCTTGCGCAGGTGGTCGGCG
This sequence comes from Polyangiaceae bacterium, assembly GCA_043747665.1. Lineage (GTDB taxonomy): Bacteria > Myxococcota_A > Polyangia > Polyangiales > Polyangiaceae > Labilithrix. The sequence continues at coordinate 3,865 of JAYTOQ010000280.1, forward strand.
GTGGAGCGGACGCTTACAACGGCGCGCTCGTTCAGTTCAACCTCGCACGCTGCGCCAAGAAGTGTGGCGACACCCGGCAGGCGCGCGAGGCCAACGTCTCTGCGGTACGCCTCCTCGAGGAGGCGGCCGATTACTTCGAGAGCGTCGGCCAGCGCGAGCGCGCGTTCGACTGCTTTCAGGTGCTCGTCCAGATCGGTCGCGAGAGCGGCATGTTCGAGGACGTGCTCGAGGGCTTCGTCAACTGCATCCGCATCCTGCGCGAGGACCACCTCAAGTACTTCGCGCTGCAGTACTTCGAGGACGCGCTGCAGGCCGCCAAGGAGCGCAAGGAGCTCTCGGCGGCGGCGACGCTCGCGCGCGAGGCCGCCGACTACGCGCGCGTCCTCGGAATGACGAGCGCATCGGCGCACTACGTCGTCGTGCAAGCGGAGCTGTGGCGCGACGTGGCGAAGCAGCACCTCGAGCGCGGCGCGCCGCCGGAGATCGCCGAGAACGCGCTGCTCGCCGCGATCCTCGCGTTCGGCGAGGTCGGTCACTACGCACGCGTCGGCGGGCTTTACAGCGACCTCGCGATGATGGATCTCGAGGAGCAGCGCAAGAAGCACTACGCGCGCGCCGCCAAGCGCTACGACGGCGTCCGCGACGAGGCCATCGACACGGCACCGCTACCTTCGCACCTTCGTCAGGACAATCACTTCCCCGACGTGTGGCACGTCGACCTCATCGAGTGGGAGCAGCAAGGCAGCGCCGCCGAGTCGTGCGCCGACGTGCTCCTCGACAAGCGCTGGCCCGATCTGATCCGCCGTAAGGCCATGCTCGCGCGCCTCACCGCGTTCGCCGTGGAGAGCCGCCCCGAGGACGCGAGCGGCCCCGCGACCGCGGCGCGTGTTCGTCTCGCGGATCAGCTCGCGCAGCTGCAGCTCTACGCGGTCCTGTCGCCGCTCGAGAAGCTCTTCACGCGCGCCGAGCGTCCCGTGAAGGTGGCCGTGCTCGCGGCCATGCAGCAGCTCTTCTTCAAGCGCAGCTTCGTGACTGTGCGCACCGGCCTCCGCGATGCGGATCCGGCGGTGGTCGAGCAGGCGTCGAAGGCCGTAGAGAGCCTGTATTTCCAGCATGCTTTCGATCCGCTCTCCCGCATCGTGCGGGAGTCTGCGCAGCCCCAGGTGCGCGCATCGGCCCTGCGAGCGCTCGCGCGCGTCGACACGATGGAGGCCGCGGAGTTTCTCCTGGGCATCCTCGAGCACGGGGCGCCTGCCGATCGCGTCGCCGCGCTCGACGGCCTCAAGCGCTCGCGCGGCGCGCGCTTCATCGAGCTTGCGCGGAGCGCGATGCACACGACGGCGCCCGAGGTGCAGGCGGCGCTCAAGGACGTGCTGCGCTCGCGTGGGATCGCGGCGTAGCGAACGGAGCGGTGGGCCGGGGAACGCTCATTTAGGCATCCGGGAACCTCCAAGAGCCTCACTTGTCGCTCGGTCGTGCAGCGGAGCTCTCGCGCGGTCTTTTTCCTGTTTCTCCTCGTCGGCGTCCTCTTCGCCGGCGTCCTCTTCGCCGGTGACGTCGAGGCGCTGCCGCCCGATCCCGCAGGACGAGGCCTCGACGTCTATCTGCACGTCGCGCCCAACGCTGCGCCTGGCGGGATCCTGGAGCTGACCGCGAAGGCCTACGGCTTCCCGACGGTGACGCATGCGGTGCCTCTCGCCGGCGCGGTTCTCGAGATCGGCTGGGATCCCGAGGAGCTCGACGGTGCGCCGCCGCCGCCCAGCATCCAGGCCACCACCGACATCGATGGTCGCGCGCGCGTGTCGATCGAGGTGCCTCGCGGGCTGCCGCGGACGTTGCAGCTCCTCGTCGCCGTCCGTCACGGGGGTCACGTGCGCACGCGCAGCGTAGCCATCGTGCGTGGCGCGACCGCGTTCGTCGAGCTGCACACGGCGGAGCGACGCGTGGTTCCCACCAGCACCATCTCGGCGTGGGTGCGCGTGGTCGGGATCGCTGGCGAGCCGCTGGCGGGCGCAGGCGTGGTCGTCTCGCTCCTCGAAGGCGGCGTTCCTCGACACACCGAGACGCTCCATACCGATCGCGGCGGCTTCGTCATGGCACGCGTGCCCATCCCACGCATCGACGAGCCCACGTGGGAATGGACGCTCCGCGCGCAGGCCGAGGCGCCTGGCGTGCCGGCCACCGAGATCACGCTCACCCCGCGCGAGGAGCAGCCCGGAACCCCGGTGATGGGCGTCGAGTGGCAGGAGCCGGCGTCGGGCGTGCTCCCCGGCGATCGCGTGCACTTTGCAATTAGACTGCGCGACGCCACCGGGCAGCCAGTCATCGAGCACGCCGTGCGCTACTGGATCGGGCCCAAGGGGACCGCGCCGCCCAAGAGCGACGCCGACTGGGAACGCGTGGGCATCCGCGCCAGCACCGACGGCGGCGGCGAGGTCAAGGGAGCACGCGACGCGCCGACGCTCGTGAAGAGCACCGGCACGTCGATGGTGCTGCTGGCGCGCGCGATCGTCGAGGGACACGCGCTCGAGCGAACCGTCGCGGTCGCGGTGGGCGCGCCGAACGCGTCCGCGGAGCTCGTCGCCGAGTCGCCCGCCATCGTGCCCGGCCTGTCGCAGCGCATGATGCTCACCATCACCGACGGCCACGGCGCAGGCATCGCCGGATCGTTCAGCGTCGCGGCCGACGGTCTCGCGGCCACCGTCCTCACCGATGCGCGCGGCGAGGCCGAGCTCACGTGGAACGCGCCGGCGGGTGTCGGCGCGACGCGCAACGTCGGTCCGTGCGCGGGCGGCGTGGCAGCGGCGGTGGTCATCCGTCCCACGCGACCTCTCGAGGCGCTGCGCGCGCAGCAGGAGCCGTTCACCCTCTGCTTGCCGATCGATCGCGATGCCGCCGGCCTCGTACACGTGACGCCCGACGTGGCGCGACCCGGCGAGAAGGTCCGCGTCACCGTCGTGCCCGCGCACGGCGTGACCGCGGCCGCGCACAGCGCCGTGCTTCGCTCTCGTGACTTCGATCAGGCGGCGACGACGTGGCTCGACGCTCGGCCCGACGGCACCGCGAGCGGGGAAATCACGGTGCCTGCGGGCGCAGGCGCCGGCACCTGGGACGTCTCGATCGCCCTGCCCGACGGCTCTCGCGAGGCGCGCGTGCTCGGGGCGCGCATCCTGGTCGTGCCCGCGGTCGCTCCGCTCCTGACCGCCACGCGCGTCGGCGGCCGCGCCACGCCCGGCGGCGTCGTGGAGTTCGAGGCCCGCCTCACCGATGGTCATGGTCACGGCCTACCCGGCGTCGTGTCTTCGATCGTCGTCGACGCGTTCGGCGGCGGTAGCGCCAACGTCGCCGCGCTCGATACGCGCTCGCGGCTCTGCGGCGAGATCGGGATCGACGGCGAGCGCTGCACCGCGGTGCTCGAGCGCGAAGCGTCCACGGACGCGATCCGTCGCGCTCTCCTCGGTCGCGGCGAACGACGCCAGCAGATCGGCCCCGCGAACGATCCCGGCGCGAGCGTATCGAAGGAGCTGGAGAGGGCTTTCTCCCAGGTCCTCCACTCGCTCGAGGGCGCGGTCTTCGAGGCCACCCAGAATCCGCAGCTGCTCATCGACGCGCGCCGCAAGGAGAATGGCCGCTGGGTCATGAACCCGGAGCTGCTCACGCTCGTCACCGAGGCGATGGATCCGCCTCCCACGACGCCCGGCGGCGAGAAGCTGGTCCTCGGCGATCTCGTCGCCGTCGATCCGCAGGTCACCTTCGATGTGGTGGCGCGGCGCGTGACGCGGCTCAAGCTCTTCACGGTGCTCGCGGCGGTCCGCGCCTTTCGCACCGCGCAATCGCTCGATCCCGACGAGCCGGTCTTCAAAGATCCGAATGCGCTCCTCCGGCGGCTCGTCCGCGACAGAACGCTCACCGACGATCAGCTGCTGGACCCGTGGGGCGGCACCATCCAGTACGTGCGCGGCAACGGTCCCGCCCCCGCGCCGTTCCTCGGCACCATCC
>JAYTOQ010000281.1:0-2020 GCA_043747665.1 Polyangiaceae bacterium
GCGAGCCGTCCATCCGACACGTTCGACTCGCCCTCGCGCCGCACGAGCCGCTCGCGGCACACCTCGGGCCGGGCACGGCACTCGACCATGAGGAACGGAACGCCGTGCTCGGCAGCGAGATCGCGGGCGGCGCGCCGCATCTCTGCGCTCCGGAATGAAGCATCGAGCACCACCGGTCGCCCCGACTCGAGCACCGTCGAGCCGCGCTGCATGACCTCGGCGTAGACGAGATCGGTCATGCCCTGCGCGTACGGTCCTTCGAACGGCGCGGACGAGTCGTGCGTCGTCGCCGCGATGCCTGCGAGGTGCTTGCGGGTGCGGTCCGCGTCGATCACCGGCGCCGAGAGGCGATCGCCGACCGCCTCTGCGATGGTGCTCTTGCCCGAGGCGATCACGCCGCCCACCGCCACCACCACCGGCGACAGCAACGAGCGCCGGCCCGCGGACAGCGCCAGCGCAAAGTGACGACGGGCATCGGCGACCGCTCGCGCCCGCACCTCTCCGGAGGCTTGTTTTGCGGTGATCGAGGACACCTTGGCGCGCACCAAGGCGCGATACCCCTCGTAGAAATCGACGACCGCATAGAGGTGATAGTCGTCCGCGGCGCGCGCGTAGCGAGCGAGAAATCGCTCGGCGAGCTCGACGTGACCGTGCGCGGCGAGGTCCATCGACAGGAACGCGACGTCGGCGCAGACGTCGCCGTACCGGAAGCGGTCGCTGAACTCGATGCAGTCGAGGATGGTGAGCTCGCCCTCGTCGCCGATGTAGAGGTGGTCGAGGCGGAGATCGCCGTGCCCGTCGCGGATGCGGCCCTCGCGGACGCGGCGCTCGAAGGTGCGCGCTCGGTCGCGGAGGAAATCGAGCTGGTAACGCTCCACCTCGCGCGCCTCCTCGGGCGAGAGGAAGCCTTCCGCGGCGGCATCGGTCTCCGCGAAGTTGTCGCGGACGTTGCGCGTGATGGCGGCGACCGTTCCCCAGCGCGCCGCCTCCGGGCTGCCCGAGCGCGCGTGAAAATCGGCGAGCAGCGCCGCCGTCGCGTCGATGTGCGCCGGCGACAGCGTCGCGGCCTCGATGCGCTGATCGGCGCGCATCGCGTCCGGCAGACGGATCATGTGGACGGCCCAGTCGACCACCTCGCCGCGCGGCCCGACGTGGTGTCGACCCTCGGCATCGAGCCGTACCGGCACGAGGCCGAGGTAGGCCCCGACCGCGAGGCGCGCGTTGAGGAGCAGCTCGGCCTCGCACGCGCGCTGTCGCGCCTCGAGCGTGCTGAAGTCGAGGAACGGGAGCTTCACGGGCTTCTTGATCTTGAAGACCTCGCCCTCGGTCAGGAAGACCCACGAGACGTGCGTCTCGCGCAGCTCGACGCGGAGCGGTCCCGGCGCGGGATAGGCCTCGGGCCGGAGGAGATCGATCACGATGTCGCTGGCCGGCAGGCGGGCCGGAGAATCGTCTGCAATGGCATTCCTCGCAGCGCCGTGGACGCTTTCCATGATGCAGGCGGACGATGCAAGCCAGCGGCCAGGCGAGCACCTCCGCAGGACGCGCGCGAGCTCGACGGGCGCGGCGCAGTCGGTGCGAGCGCGCGCAAGTCCTGCGCGCGCTCGCCGTGTCGTCGTGGTACGCCCTGGCAAGCCGTGATGACCGAGCACTACGACGACCTCGTGATCGGCGCCGGGATGGCCGGGCTCACCGTCGCCTCGCTTCTTGCGAAATCCGGCCGCCGCGTCCTCGTGGTCGAAGCCCACGACGTCGCAGGCGGGTACGCGCACACGTTCACGCTGAAGAGCTTCCGCTTCTGCGCGCAGGTCCACTACATCTTCAGCTGCGGCGAAGGCGAGAGCGTGCACCAGCTCCTCAGCGAGCTCGGCGTCGCCGATCGCGTTCCCTTCGTGCGGCTCGACCCCGAGGGCTTCGATCACGTCGTCGTCGCCGGTGATCGCTTCCGCATTCCCAACGGGCTCGGCAAGTTCGAGGAGCGCCTCACGCGCCGCTACCCGCAGTGGCGATCACCGATCCG
>JAYTOQ010000282.1:0-26156 GCA_043747665.1 Polyangiaceae bacterium
GCGAGCCGGCGACGGGGCGCATCACGAGCATCGAGCTGGTCGCGTACGACTACGGTACGTTCCCCGTCCGCGCGAAGCTCGCCGACGGCCGCTTCGCGCTCGCGGCCATCGCCGCGCCCGTGCTCGCTCCGCCGGCGCTGGGCACGGTGCTCTCGGGCCTCGAGCCCTCGGCGTTGGACGTGGAAGCGGGCAAGAGCGCCGGGCAAGGCACGCTCACGCTGCGAGCAGGCCCGGACGCGACGACGACGCTCGCGGTTAAGGTGACCCCGCGGGCTTCGCGGTAGCGCGGCGATCTGCTACCGCTCTCCGGACAGGTCACCATGAACAACCCCTACGCGCCCTACGCGCCGCCGCAGCATCAGCCTCAGGGACCGTACGGCGGCGGGTACGTGCCGTTCGTCTACAAGCCGCTCGGCTGGCTGTCGACTGCGACCATCGTCGGGATCGTCGGCACGGTCGTCCTCGGCTTCCTCCAGACCGGCATGTCGCTCGCGTTCCCTGATGTCCTCCAGCATCCCGCGCCGGAGAACCTCGGCATCATCCTCGCGCTCGGCGTGATCGGGCTCGCGACAACCGTCGTCTCCATCGCGACGTGGGTGCTCTTCCTCGTGTGGACCAACCTGGCTGCGAAGAACGTGCGCGCGTTCGGGCAAGAGGGGCTCTCCTACACGCCGGGCTGGTGCGTCGGCTGGTGGTTCATTCCGATCATGAGCCTCTACAAGCCGTTCGACGCGCTGCGCGAGGTGTTCAAGGCCAGCGATCCCGAGACGGTGGGGCCCCACGCGACGAAGCCGTGGATGGCGTCGACGGTGCCGACCGCGCTCGTGGTGTGGTGGGGCGTCTATATTTCCAACGGCTTCCTCGGGATCATCATCGCGCTTTCCAACCTCGATCTCTCCGGCAAGAGAGCCGCCGTCACGGTCGGGCCGGCGAACCTGATCACGCATGCGCTGCTCGGCGTGGCGGGCATCCTCCTGATCATGATCATGCGCGAGCTCGCGAAGCGGCAGGAGCTCTCGTGGCAGCGGCTCTCCGCGGCGCCTGCGCAGGCACCGAACCCGATCGCGTATGCGCCGCAGGCGTCGGCGAATCCGTACCTCTAGATCGTCTTACGTCTACGCGTCGTCCAGACCCGGAAGCCCGCTGGGATCACCACCAGCGCGCACAAGAGGCCCGCTGCCGAGCCTAGCGCGCCGACCTTGCCCACGTCGACGAGGCCGCCGAAGCGACACACCACGAGCGCGCCGAAGCCGGCTGCCGTGGTGAGCGCCGTCGTCGCGGCGAGCGGCGCTTGCTCGGCGAGCGCGTCGTCCACGGACGCCTTCCGCTTCGTCGCTTCGAGCAGGAACAACGCCTCGTCGAGCGTGATCCCGAGCAGCACCGGAAGCACCAGCGCGTCGTAGACATGCCAGCGCACGCCGAGCACACGCGACAGGAGCAGCACGATCGCGATCTCCACGACGAGCACCAGCACCGCGAGCGCAATCGCGCTCGCCTTGCGCAGCGACACGCCGAGGACCACCACCACCATCGCGAACGCGGCGAGCAGCACGCGCGGGAGATCGCGACGCATGGTGTCCTTGAGCGACACCTCGAGATCCGCGAAACCGGTGAGGATCGCCTCCGGATCGGCAGCGCGCAGCCAGGCGCGAGCCTCCGCCGCCTTCGCGGGATCCTTCGAGAGGCGAACGAACGTGACCGCCAGCGTGCCCTTCTCGTCGTGCCCGAGATGGCGGCGCTTCACCCAGGCGATCGCGGCGTCGTCACGCGCGGCGACATCGGTCACGCCTTCCGCGGGATGAGCGAAGGCCTCGAGCGCGGGCTCGAACGCGTCGGGCGCGAAGCCCTCGTCGGTGAGGACCTTGGTCAAGAGCGCGCGCTTACCAGGCAAATCCAGGGCATTTCGCAGCTGAAGTCGCGCCTCCTGCGCGGCCAGCGACGGCGCGATGGTGCCGAGCGCATCGAAGCCCTCGATGGTGCCGCTCTGCGCCATCTTCTCGGCGACCTCGGCGACGGCGTCGGAGCGCGACCGCGCACGAGCCTCGTCGGGGTCCGCCGACACGACGAGTAGCTGCCCGCGCGTGCCGCCGAACGTCTCGTAGATCTCGTCGTAGACGCCGGCGGCGGGGAGCACCTTCGCATCGAGCGCGACCACGCCGTGATCGAGCTTCGGCGCGCCGAGCGCCAGTGCCAACGCGATGGCACCCACCGCGAGACCCAGCGCGAGGAGCGCGCGCGGACGCGTACCGGTCAGCGCGGAGACGAACGGTAGACGGAGCGCGGGCGGCGGAGGGCCACGCTCCAGCCACGCACCGACCTCCGGCACGACGAGCAAGATCGCGACCGCCGTCAGCACCTCTCCCGCGGCGCACAGCACGCCGAGCTGACGCATGCCGGCGATGTCGCTCAAGCCGAGACATGCGAACGCGCCACCCGCAGCGAGCGCCGCGCCGAGCGTGGGCTTCCAGGTCTCGCGGCGGGCGATCTCCGCGGCCCTTCCCGGCGGATGGCCCTCGCGCCGCGCCTCGAGCAGTCGTCCGTAGACGTGCACGCCGGTATCGACACCCACGCCGATGACCACCGCCGCGAACGCCGTCGCGATGGCCGAGAGGTGCGGGTAGACGAGCGCAGCGAGCGCAGTCGTCCACAGCGTTCCGGCGGCCAGCGGCGGCAACACTGCAATGAGCGCGCGCGGTCGGCGAAACGTGAGCACGAAGATGACGGATGCCAGCACCACCGAGAGCACGCCGCTCTTCTGTAGGTCGGTCTTCATCATCGCCTCGGTCTGCTTGGCGATGACGTGGCCACCCGTGAGCGACAGCCTCACGCCGGGATGCGCGCGGTGCACGGCTTCGACGGCGGCCTCCGCCTCCGACGTGAACTTCGATGCCGCCTTCGAGTCGAAGACGCGGCCCCGCGGCTCGATGATCAGGAGGCGCGCGCGTCCCTCCTTTGCGACGAACGCGCCGCCGCCGCTCGCCTTCGCGCCGGCGGCGAGCTCCATGCGACCTTGCCACGGGATCATGGTGAGGCGCAGCGGATCGCGCGCGAGCGTGTCCGCGACGTCGCCCGCCCCCGGCGCGAGCAAGAGCGCGCGCGTGTCGCGGAGCCGCTTCCGCATGCCTTCTTCCGTCAGCGCGCGAGCGAGCTCGTCGCGCGCGATGGGCCCGGCGAACCGCCATGCTGCCGTGGGATCGGGCGCCTCTGCGGAGCGCGGGGCTGCCGCAGGCATCTCCTCGATGACTTGCGCGATCGATTCGCACTTGCGCAGCGCGATCGCTGCCTCGTGCGTCGCGCGCTCCACCTCGCCGGCGTCCTCGCCGGTCACGAGCACCGGGGCCACGTCGCCGCCGCCGAACACGTGGGTGACGCGCGCGAGCATGTCGGCCTCCGCGGTCTTCGGGAAGAGCTCCGTGAGGTCGGTCGAGAGCTTGAGGCGCGTGACGAGCACGACGGAGAGCACCGTCACGAGCACCGCGGCGATGCGGAACAGACGGACGCGGTTCACGGCTTCGACTGCGGCGGGCTCTGGAGACGGATGCGGACGCGAAGGATGCGGCGCCGGCTGACGCTGGTGATCTCGGCGGTGCCGTCGGGGCCGAGAGCTACCTTGTCGCCGATGCGCGGGATGCGCCCGAGGTGATTCAGCACGACGACGCCCACCGTCTCGGCAGAGTCCTCGTCCTCGATGTGGATGCCGAGGTGGCGGAGCTCCTCCATCGTGGCGCGCGCGTCGACGTCCCACGCGTTGGTTTCGTTCTTCACCGCGGCGACGCGCGCCGCTTCCTCGTCGAGCTCGTCGCGGATCTCGCCGACGATCTCCTCGAGGAGATCTTCCATCGTCACGATCCCGCTCGTGCCGCCGTACTCGTCGACGACGACGGCGATGGGGATCTGCGATTTTTGCATGTCGCGGAGGACGTCGAGCAGGCTCTGGGTCTCCGGCACGAACAGGAGCTCGCGCTTCACGCTCTCGAGCGAAGGCAGCTTGGTGTTCTCGGGATCGAGAAGGAAGTCCTTCGCGTAGAGATAGCCAGCCACCTCGTCGACGCTCTTGTCCTTCGTGAGGACGACGCGCGAGTACTGGTGCGTGCGGAGCTGTTTTGCAGCCTCTTCGCCGGTGCTGCTCACGGGGAGCATGAAGACGTCGACGCGCGGCACCATCGCATGACGCGCGGTCCGATTTGCGAAGCGCGCGACGCGCTCGAAGAGATCGGCGCGGCTCTTACCGCCCGGGCTGCGCGCTGCGCTCGCCGCGAGGATGCCGATGAGCTCGTCCTCCGAGAGCGAGCCCTCGCTGGCAGCGTCGGAGCTCATGCCCATGCTGCGCAGGATGATCTTCGTGGCCTTTTCGAGGATGAAGAGCAGCGGCTGGAAGACGATGTAGATGATCTGCAGCAAGCGCGCAGAGCCGAGCGCCACCTTCTCGGAGCGCTGGATGGCGACGAGCTTCGGGACGAGCTCGCCGAAGAGCACGTGCCCAAAGGTCAGCACCGCGAACGAGATGACCACGATGACGTAGTGCAGGTACTCGCCCGGCTCGCGGCCGAGGACGAAGAGCGCGGCGCGATCGACCTGCACCTGCACCGCGGGCTCGCCGATCCAGCCGAGACCGAGGCTCGCGAGCGTGATCCCGAACTGCGTGACCGACAGGTAGCGATCGAGGCGCGAGACAACGCTGCGAGCCCGCTCGATGCGGGGATCCTCGCGCGGCGCCTTCTGCGTGTTCGCGAGCGTCGTGCTGATCTTGACGAGCGCAAACTCAGCCGCGACGAAGAAGCCGTTCAGAACGATGAAAACGGCTGCGAAGAAGAGCCCGAGCACTTGGGCCGGCCACTCTAGCAGAAGGGGAGCGCGGGACCCGTCCGAGGATCGCTCGGCTCAATCCGACCCGCGCTCACACGGCGCGGCGGCCGGTGACCAGCCGAAGCACGACCACGACGACGGCGATGACGAGCAGGATGTGGATCAGCCCGCCGCCGACGTTGTAAGCCATCCCGCCACCCCAGCCGAAGAGAAGGACGAGGATGATGATCGCAAGGACGAGGTTCGACATGGCGGCCCCGAATGCGAGCGGCGTGCCAGCGCGAGCATGGGCTTAGATGCCGAAAAAGCTAAAGGCTCGTCCGTGTCCGGCGCGCGCAGTCCAGTCGCGTGTGGCGTTCGTGCGCCTCTACTTCGTGTCGAGCGAGATCACCGGAACGCCGGCTTCGCCGCGCTCCATGAAGCCGTAGCGCGCGAGATTGCCCATCACGCGGACCACGTAGCCGCGCGTCTCGAGGAACGGGATGGTCTCGACGAAGACGTCGATCGACTCGCCTCGCGCGTGCGACTGCCAGCGCGTGATGGCTTCGAGCCCTGAGTTGTAGGCGCCGACGGCGAGCGGCACGTTGCCGGAGAGCTTGTCGAGCAGCTGACGCATGTAGAGTGCACCGAGCTGCACGTTGTGGTCGGCGCGCACGAGCCAGCCTTCCTGGTGGGGGATGCCTGCGTCGCCGGCGACGGTCTTCGCGGTGTCGGGCATGAGCTGGAGGAGCCCGACCGCGCGCGCCGGCGACACCACCTCCTCGTCGAAGGCGCTCTCCTGGCGCATGACCGCATAGAGCAGCTCGGGCGGGAGCTTGGACGTCGCTTCGTGGGTGCGGATGCTCCCCTTGTGCGGTCGCGGATACGCGCAGTCCCACGCCCAGCGATTGCGCGGTCCGGGCGCTGCGCCGAGCAGCGATGGCGGGATCTGCAGCGAGATCTGATAGCGGCGCTTGCCGCGATCGAGCATGGCATAGGCCGCGCAGAGCGCCTCGGTCCCGCGGCCCTGCGCGTTCGACGTGACGACGCTCTCGCGTTCGCGGAGTGCCTCCTCGGCGTCGGCGTCGAGGCCGATGCGATGGAGGACATCGACGGGCGGTGGCAGCTCGACGACGAGTGGCTCCGGCTTCTCGCCGGTCTCGGGAGGATCGATGGTGAGGGGCAGCGGCGCGCTCGCAGCGGTGAGCCGCGCACGGGCGACGAGGGCCGGCCACGTAAGCGGCTTGCCGCGGGCGACGTCTGTCCAGCGCGCGACGGCATGCGTGCGATCGCCGTCGCGAAGCGCCGCGACGGCGGCGAGGTTCTGCCAGCGAGCCTGCGAGAGCGAGTCGTCGGTGCCCCCCGCGAGGTCCTCGAGGAGCTTGCGCGCGAGCTTGTCGTCGTGCGCCATGAGATGCGCGATGGCGCGGTAGCGCTCGGCTTCCTTCTTGTCGTGGCCGCTCGGGAAGTGCTTCACGTACTCGTCGAGCGCGTGCGCAGCGTCTCGCCAGTGCCCGGCCAGCGCATGCGAGCGCGCGACGTGGAACTCGGCTTGATCGGCCCACGTGGTGCGCGGGAAATGCTGGATGACGGAGGCGAAGGCGGGCAGCGCATCGCCGTCGCGATCGGCGCGCGAGAAGGAGCGCGCGGAGAGGAAGCTGTCCTCGGCGGCCCTGGGACCGCCGAGCGCAGCGCAACCGCGATACGCGAGCGCCGCCTCGGGGTAACGCGTTCGTGCCTTGAAATAAGCCTCGGCGCGCGCACGACATAGATCGAGCGGCGCCGCTGGCTTCCCCGCAGCGTTCGCCGCGCGCTCGACCGCACGGAGCGCCTCGTCCGAGCGCCCGGCATCGCCGAGCACCTTCGCGCGCGCCATCAGCTCGTCGGCGCCGAGCACCGCGGGCCGCTGCTCCTTCTCGAGCACCTCGTTCGCGGCGGCCGCGGTGGATTCGTCGAGCGCGTTGATCGCGAGCCATCGCGCATCTGCGACCGCCGCCGAGTCGCCGTCCTTCTTGCGGACGACGCGCATGCGCAGCGAGCGCGCCTTCTCCTCGGCGGCGCGAGACTTCTTGTCCACGGCGAGCGCGCGGTCGATCAGCGTGCGTGCCTTCCCGAGCTCGCCGCCCTTCTCCCAGGCCTCGGCGGCGGTCACCCACGACGCGGGCGTCGCGCGCGAGCCGTACCACTCTGCCGCGCGATCGTAGGGTCCGGCGACCAGCGCTGCCTGCGCACGCGCCTTGCCGATGGCGTCGCGCAGGAGCGGGAGATCGTCCTCGAGCTTCTCGAGGCGGCTGACGGCATCGGCGTGCTTGCCCAGCGCGAGTGACACGCGTGCGCGAGCGAAGCGCACCTCGGGCTTCTTCTGCTCGCCGGCGGAGAGCGCCTCGATGCCAGCCTCGGCCTCCTTCCACTGCTGCGCCCGGATCGCTTCGGTCCACGGCAGGGCGAGAGCGAGCTCGGTGCGGCTCGAGCCGTCGGTCGCGGCATCGGTGCTCGCCGCAGCCGCAGCTGCAGCGGCAGCTTCTTGCGCGGTCGCGTCCACGACGTCGGCGTCGCTGCTTCCGTTCGACGGCACCGGCGCATCGCGTCTCGGACATCCCGCGAGCAAGAGCACGAACGCCAGGCTCGAGAGACGCGAAGGCCGCCGCATGGCCTCAGGCCTTCACGACCGCAAAGGAGCCGCCGCCGACGAAGCCCGTCTCGTGACTGATTCCGGTCGCGTCCTCGCCGGCGACCACGCGCGCGAGGCGAGGCTCGGCGAGCGTGGCGAGATGATCGCCCGACTCGATCCCGATCCAGCGCCGGTTCATCTTGTGCGCGACGGCGGCGGTGGTGCCGCTGCCGAGGAAGGGATCGAGGACCCAGTCGCCGGGGTCGCTCGCCATCGCGACGATCCGCGCGACGAGGCGCTCCGGCTTCTTGTTGCGCGTGAAGACCACGCCGCCTTCGCGCGCGATGCCCTGGAACGGGACGTCGGTCCACACGTTGGTGAGCGGCTCGACGATCGCAGGACGGCCGCCGACGATGCGCACCTTGTCACCCAGGAAGAGGATGCGATTGCCGCCCCGCACGATGAACGCCGAGCGGCCCTCGCGATCGAGCACGAACACCCGCTCCGGCGCGGCGCGCGAACGATCGACGATGGCCTGCGCGGCGCGGCCGATGGCCTCGTAGCGCGGCTGAGCGAAGCGCACGACGTTGCGCGCGCTGGCGAGGGCGAGCTCGACGAGCTTGCGCTCGAAGGCCTCGCGCCCGAGACCGACCACTGCCGCGCGCGGCGTGGCGTAGCCGAGCTGCATGGCGATCTCGCTCTTCAGCGGGCGAAAGGTCCAGCGGGCGGGTGCCGCTTCGGGATGCTCGAGCCACGTGCCGTACGCGGGATCGAGCCCGTCGCGCACGCGAACTTGCGGGCGATAGCGCCACTTCTTCTTGTCCTTCGCGTACGCGAGCACGAAGTCCGACACGTGCACGGGCCCCGCGTTGATGGCCTTGTGCCCGGTCGCGGCGCTTCGCACGACGGTGATGGTCGTGATGCGGTTCCTGGCGCCGAAGATCTCGTCCATGAGCAGCATGAGGTGCGCGAGCTGCGTGTCGTCGATCTCGGCGAACACGGCGCCGTCGTCGGCGAGCAGCGGTAGCAGCGCCTGGAGGCGCGGGCGCATCATCGCCGCCCACTCCGCAGTGCTGAGGGAATCGTTGTACTCTGCAAACGATCGCCCGGTATTGAAGGGCGGATCGAGGTACACGCAGCTGATCTTCCCCGTGTACCGACCCGCGAGCTTCGTCAGCGCCGCCAGGTTGTCGCCGTGGACGAGCAGGTTCTCCGGCGCGACGTCCGGACCGTGACGGCGCAGCACGCGCAGCGGCTGCTGCGCACGCGCGCTGCTGATGCGCGCGGTCTTCACTCGGTCGGCTTGAGCGGTCCTCGGATCCACGGCTCGGCAATCCTACGATAGTTCCCCTCGCCGCCGATGCCTGCCATCACGCTGGCGAGACCCCACTGGAGGCGATTCATGAAGAGATGCTCCTGGGGCGGGTGGATCGGCTTGGGGAGGTTGGGCAGCAGCTGGCCCTCCGCCGGCTTCGCGAGCTTCTTGCCGCCGCGGACCAGGAACGCCACCGCTTCCCGCGCCACCTTGTGCGTGTGCTTGAAATTGCCGTCGGTGGTGAGCGGCTCGAGCAGCAGCTTCGTGTACGCGATGAACAGCTTGTACGACTCCTCGTCGGTCGGGTCGTAGCCGAGGACGTCCACGCAGGCCTTCTCGAACTCCTCCCACTGCTCGTCCATCGCGGTCGTGATGTAACGCTTGGTCCCGTCCAGCAAGTCCGCGGGGAGGACCTTCACGCATCCGAAGTCGAGGAACGCGATCTTGCCGCCGCCGAGGAAGCGATAGTTGCCGGGGTGCGGGTCGGCGTAGAGCCACCCGTGCACGAAGAGCGAGCGGAACATGAAGCGCCAGATGGTGGCGCTCGCGGCGTTGCGCTCTTCCTGCGTCGCGTTCGCGCAGAAGACCGCATAGTCCATGCCGCCGATCATCTCGCAGGTGAGCACGCGCTTCGTCGAGTACGAGTGGAAGACGCGCGGGATGACGATCTCGTCGTCGCCGCGGTGCATCGTGCGGAAGTGCTCGGCGTTGTCGGCCTCGCGCCGGTAATCGAGCTCGGCGAGGAACACCGCCTTGATCTCGTCGAGCGCTTCCTTGGTGTGATACTTCCGGCCGACCGGCGAGATCATGGTCTCGAGCATCGAGATGCTCTTGAGGTCGTTCTCGATGGCCTTGTCGATCTCGGGGTATTGCACCTTCACCGCGACCTTGTCGCCGGCCTTGGTCGTCGCGCGATGTACCTGCCCGATGCTGGCGGCGGCGAAAGGATCGAGCTCCCACTCCGCGAAGACCTCCTCGGGCGGGCCGAGCTCCTTGGTCATGACCTTGGTAGCGGCCTCGCGCGAGAGCGGAGGCGCCTTCGCCTGCAGCTTCTTCAGGACCTCCTGGAACTTGTCCTCGTAGCCGGGCGGCGCGAGACCGTCGATGTACGACGCCATCTGCCCCAGCTTCAGCGGGAGGCCCTTCATCTCGCCGAGCGTCTTCAGCATTGCCTCGGCGGTCTTACGCGCGTTCTCCATGACGCGCTTCTGCGCCTCGAGATCCTCCTCGGCGCTACGCCGCTTGCCGAACGCGGCACGTCGCATCGCCTCGGTGGCGAGCGGCACGGCGCGCGTCGACAGTGCAGCGAGGCGACCGAGCCGACCGAGCCGCGACGACGGCGGCGCGTCCGGCCGCTTCGCTTCCTTCGCTTTCGGAGTCTCGGGGGGCTTGTCGTCCGCCATTCGCGCGCGATTCTGCCATGAGCGCTGGCGAATGAAAGCAGAGCCCGCCCGCAGCCCGATTATGCGGCGTGGAGAGGACACGCGCGGCTCGCTCCAGTGCAAGAGCTGGGCTGGTAGCAAGAGATCCCTACCGCTGCTACCGTGCGACATGGCGAAGATGGTCAAGATCAGCGTCTCCATCGACAAGGAGAAGCTTCGCCGCGCGAAGGCCCAGGCCAAGGAAGAAGGCCTCAGCCTCTCTGCCGTCCTCTCGCGAGGCCTCGAGCAGGTGCTCGACGCCCGCGCGCGACTCGATGCCGCGCTGGAGCTCTACGGTCCGGAGGGGTGGCCCACCGCCGAGGAGCGCCGCGCCGTCGTCGAGTCCTGGTCTCTGCGGACCATCAAGGCGCGAGCGAGGCGGGGCGGCAGGGCCGCGTGAAGACCTCCCTGACGTTCGACACCGGCGCGCTCATCGGCCTCGAACGACGCCGGCCGCACCTGCGACGGTTGCACCAGACTGCGCTTCTCGAGGGCATCGCCGTGGTCGTGCCGAGTGTCGTCGTTGCCGAATGGTGGCGACAGGGAAAGCGTGAAAAAGGGCGCGCGCAGATCCTTCGCACGCTCGTCGTCGAACCGCCCGACGAACGCATCGCACGCCTCGCGGGGATCGCGGTGGGGCTCGTCGGCGCGGGCGTGGTCGACGCGCTCGTGATGGCCTCGGCGTCCCTTCGCGGCGGCCTCGTTTACACCTCCGACGTCGATGATCTGATGCGTCTCGCCGAGGTCTTCCGCAACGTTCGAGTCGAGGCGATCTGAGCGGCGAACGCTGCACGAGGACGCGTTAGCCTGGCTGCCATGCTGCCCTCGATCGAATCGCTGCGCTGCTTCACGGCGGCCGCGAAGCTTCTGAATTTCAGGGCTGCGGCGCGATCAGTGGCGCTGACGCCCGCCGCCTTCGGGGCCCGCATCAAGCAGCTCGAAGAGCAGCTCGGCGCGCCCCTCTTTCAACGGACGACTCGCAGCGTGCGCCTGACCGAGTCCGGTCTGGCCCTCCTGCCCGCCGCCGAGCGCACCCTGCTCGCGGCCGCGGAGTGCGTGCGGAGCGGATCCGCAGGTCGATCGCTGGCGCCCATGGACGTCACCATCGGCACGCGTCACGAGCTCGGCGTGAGCTGGATCCTCCCGCAGCTCGATGCGCTCACGAAGGCGCAGCCCTGGCTCCGTCTTCATCTCTACTTCGGCTCCGGCGCGGAGCTCCTCCTGCGCGTTCGCTCGATGGAGATCGAATGTGCAGTCACGTCGAGCCGCCTCACCGATCCGAAGCTCGATTCGCTGCGATTGCACCGCGAGGACTACGTGTTCGTCGGCGCGTCCGCGCTCCTCGACAAGAAGCCTCTCGACAGGACCAAGCACGCCGAGGAGCACACGCTGCTCGACACCGACGTGACGCTGTCGCTCTTTCGCTACTTCCGCGACGCGCCGGGCGGCGGTGACCATCTGCGCTTCGGCAACGTCATACGCCTCGGCACCATCGAGGTGATCCGCCTGCGCGTGCTTGCCCAGGCCGGCATCGCCGTCTTGCCCGAGTACCTGGTGCGGAAGGACATCGCGTCGGGTCGCCTCGCGAAGATCCTCCCCAGTGTGTCGCTCATCAGCGACTGGTTCCGCCTCATCTTCCGCACCGACGACCCCCGCCGCTCGATCTACGAACAGCTCGCGGCGCAGATGAGCGATGTCCCTCTGCGATAGAGGCCGTGGTTGAATTGTAACGGCCGATGATACTATCGACTACGCATCATCCTGATTGTCGGTACAGCGGGGCGCGCTAGAAAGAGCGGGCCGGCGCCTCCTGGGGAGGAAGAGTGACCGGCACGAGGTGACTTACGATGCGATCCGACGTTCATTCTGCAGCTTTGCGTGCCGCCGCCAAGGTGGCCTTCTCCGTCGCGTTCATCGGAGGCTGCGCCGCGCAGACCGCCGAGGGCGAGGACCCCGCGACCGCCGACGGCGCGGGTACCGCCACCTCCGCCGAGGCCGACCTCAGCGCGAAGAAGGCCAAGAAGAACAGCGGCAAGGCCACCGCCGCTCCCGGTTGTCACCACGCCGACGCGGGCGTGCCGAAGCGCTCGTGCGACCAGGTCGTCAACGCCGCGTTCCCGACCGAAGGCGACTACCCGGGCGTGAAGCAGAGCGTCTCGGCCGAGGTGCAGTCGTGCTGCGTCGAGCTGCTCGGCGGCGCCAGTGGCCTCGCCACGCATCGCTGGGACTGCTGCGCGAACCTGCCCGCCGACGCCGGTCAGCGGATCAACATCGCGTGCACGCCGTGGGGCCCGCCGGTTCCGCCGGCCATGAAGCGCCGCGCGCTGCCTGCTTCACTCCCGAGCCTCCAGGCGGTGGCGTGATGGTGGTCCTCGATCTCCGCGACGCAGCGAAGCGCCATCGCCCGGCCGTGCCGCAGCTGCCGCACCTCCGCGAGGCGGCGATCGGGACGTGGCGCGGACGCATGATCAACGAGCACTCGTCAGCGCGCGTCTTCGACGCTCTCGCGCATCAGTTC
Organism: Polyangiaceae bacterium; assembly: GCA_043747665.1. GTDB lineage: Bacteria > Myxococcota_A > Polyangia > Polyangiales > Polyangiaceae > Labilithrix. The sequence goes on from JAYTOQ010000282.1 coordinate 12,651, forward strand.
GAGATCGCCGGTGCGCCGGCCGATGTCGTCGCGGAGCTTCACGGCTTCGCGGCCGAGGAGCGCCGTCATGGCGTGCTCTGCGGGTCGGTCGTCGAAGCGCTGGGCGGCGAGGCGTATGCGGAGCTGCCCGACGGCGCGGCGTACCCCGCGCACGAGGACGCAGATTCTCCGCTGGAGGCGGCTCTCCGCAACATGCTGAGCATCTGCTGCCTCAGCGAGACGGTGGCGGTGTCGCTCATCGGCGCGGAGCGCCTCGAGATGCCGTCCGGCGAGCTGCGTGACCTGCTCACCGGGATCTACGCCGATGAGGTCGGTCACTCGCGCTTCGGGTGGCGCATGCTCGGCATCCTCGCGCCGACGCTCGACGCGACCACGAAGGAGCGCCTCGGCGATTACCTGGAGGTAGCGTTCGCGTCGCTCGAGGAGCACGAGCTCGCTCATCTGCCGGAGTCTTCGCAGCCGCCGCCCGAGGGCGTGGAGCTGGGCCTGTGCAACGGCTCCGACGCACGCCGCCTCTTCCTCGACACCATCGAGGACGTCATCGTCCCCGGCCTCGAGCATCACGGCATCCCCGCGCGCCGCGCGTGGAACAACCGCAGCAACGCCGAGCGCGTCGCCGCCTGATCGAGCTCTGTCGGAGACTTCGGTCTGGCTCGGCTCTCGGTGTATGCTGCACGCGATGAGCTTCCGCAGCGTTCTCGGCACCGCGTCCGTCATCGTCCTCGCCGTGTCCGGCGTCGCGCCCTCTGCCGGCTGCGACGCGCTGAAGCACAACGACGCGGACGCGGCGGCGGTCGCTCCCGTGGTGGTGCCGGCGGTGCCCGCGACGACGGCGGCGCCCGCGACACAGGCCCCGCCGGTCACGACCGTTGCGCCGCTCGGTGGCGCGGCTCCGACCCCTGCAGGCGGCGCGAAGCTCGACGGCGGCAAGGCCGTCGCAGCTGACGGTGGCGCCGCGACCGACGGCGGCGCCGCGGGAGACGCCGGCAAGGCCGCGCCAGCGCCCACGCCGACGTTCACGATCCCCACGGCGATACCGGGCTTCGATGCCGGCGCATTCAAGCCGCCGCCGGGCTTTCCGTCGACCATCCCGACGTTCCCGCAGCCGCCCCCCGCGCCGACTCCGACGCCAGGCAGGTAGGCTGGGCAGGTAGGCCTTTTCGGCCAGGTTCTTCGGCTTCTGGAGGATTGCGCGGTATCCTGGAGACGCGGCTGCGCTCGCGTGATCGCGCGAATCTGCTAGCCACAACCTCGCTGCATGAACGCCATCTCGTCGAACCCGCCTCCACCGACGACGACGGGCCCCGCCGGCCCGCCGGCCGCGCTTCCGCGGACGTTCGGTCGGTACACGCTGTTCGAGCAGATCGGCAAGGGCGGCATGGCCCAGATCTATCTCGCGCGCGCAGAGACCGAGCTCGGCGCGACGCGCCTCGCCGTCGTGAAGCAGATCCTTCCCGCGTTCGCGGACGATCCGCGCTTCGCCGAGATGCTCATCCACGAGGCCAAGCTCGCGGCACGGCTCGGCCATCGACGCATTGTCCAGGTGTTCGATCTCGGCAAGGAGAATGACGACCTCTACATAGCGATGGAGTACGTCGAGGGCTTCGACCTCAACTCGCTGCTCCGGCAGTGCACCGAGCAGAAGGTGTCGCTCCCCGCGACGCATGCGCTCGGCATCGTCGCCGACGTCCTCGAAGGACTCGACTACGCCCATCGCCGGACCGACGAAAACGAGAACCCGCTCGGCATCGTGCATCGCGACGTGTCGCCGTCGAACGTCCTCATCTCGTACGAGGGCGAAGTGAAGCTGTGCGACTTCGGCATCGCGCACGCCAACGACGTCGTCAAGGAGGAGAGCGCGAGCGAGGCCCTCAAGGGCAAGGCCGGCTACATGAGCCCCGAGCACGCGCGCGGCGATTCGCTCGATGCGCGCGCCGACGTGTTTGCGGCGGGCATCATCCTCTGGGAGCTGCTCGCGGGGCGTCGGCTCTACAAGCCCAAGTCCGAGATTCCGCTCCTCACGCAGGCGCAGGCCGCCCAGATCCCCACGCTGCCCGACAAGGGCGTGCCGAACCACGATGCGCTCGAGAAGATCGTGCGTCGTGCGCTCGCCAAGGATCGCGAGGAGCGTTACCCGTCCGCGGGCGCCATGCTCCGCGACCTCGAGTCGTATCTCGCCGACAGCGGCATGCTCGCGAGCCGGCTCAAGCTCGGCGAGTGGATCGCAACCAGCTTCGGAACCGAGCTCGTCGAGAAGCGGCGCGCCAGCGAGCGAAGGCTGCCGAAGAGCGTCCCGCCCCCGCGATCGTCGGAGCGTGTTCGCGCCGCGGGGCCTGCGCCGCTGCCAGTGTCGGCGGGCGCGATTCGCGCGTTCAAGAAGGAGCTCGAGCTCGGCGGCAATCGCATCACCCACGAGCCGGGCTCGCTCGCGGGCTCCGTGATGGACGTCGCGCCGTCCTCGCGCGACATGCTCGTCGCGGGCAACGCGGTCGTCGCGGGCAACGCAAAGGATGCGAGCAAGGCCGGCACGAGCGCCGACGTGGCCATCGTGGTGAAGCCGGACGAGGCCCTGGTCGCGCCGCCGCGCCGGCCCCTCGCCGCCGTGCTCGCGTTTTCAGGCGCCGTCGTGATCGTCGCGGCCCTCGTTGCGCTCCTGCGATTCTTCGTGCAATGACCGAGAAATGAACGCGAGCGCGGAGGCGCATGCGGGCGGAGAAGAGCAAGCCGACGTCGAGCACGTGCGCCTCGCCGACATCGCGCTCCCGATCCCGCTCCCTCGCGCGCTGACGTACCTCGTGCCCGACAAGCTCGCGGCATCCGCGCTGCCGGGGCGGCGTGTCCTGTGCACCCTCGGCGCGCGTCGCATCGTCGGCGTCGTGATGGCGGTGCGCGATGGCGACAAGCCCAAGGGCGCGAAGCCGATCCTTTCGGTGCTCGAGGGCATCTCGTTGCCGGAGGACCTCGTCGGCTTCCTCGGTCGGCTCGCGAGCTACTACCTCGCCGCGATCGGCGACGTGGTGCGCCTCGCGCTGCCGCCCGCCGACAAGGAGGCCGCGAAGGTGGTGGAAGAGCTCACGCTCTTCTCCGAGGCGAAGGGCATCTCGGTTCGCAAGGTGCGATGGGTGGTGCCGACCGACGTCATCGAGACGTCGATCAAGGATGGCGCATCCCGCGTGCTCGCGTACATCCGCGCGCACGGGGCGCTGCCGCTCTCGCGTCTCGAGGATCAGTTCGGCGGCGCGCGCATCACGGTGAAGAAGCTGCGCGAGCTCGGGCTCGTCGCGATCGAGGAGCGCGATGCCGTGCGCGATCCCTTCTTCATGGAGTCGATCCTCCGCGACACCGAGCTCGCACCAACCGCGCCGCAGCAGGTGGCGATGGATGCGCTCGCGGCGGCCCTCGCGCCGGGCGTCGGTGCCGCGACGTTCCTTCTCCACGGCGTCACCGGGTCCGGCAAGACCGAGGTGTATCTGCGGGCCATCGCCGAGGCGAAGAAGCTCGGTCGCGGCACCATCATGCTGGTCCCCGAGATCGCGCTCACGCCGCAGCTCGTGTCGCGCTTCCGCGCGCGCTTCGGCGACGACGTCGCCGTCCTGCACTCAGGGCTCACGCCGCGCGAACGCTTCGACATGTGGGCGCGCCTTCGCGGCGGCGAGGTCGATGTCGCGATCGGCGCTCGCAGCGCTCTTTTTGCGCCGATCCATGAGCTCGGGCTCGTCATCGTCGACGAGGAGCACGACTCGTCGTTCAAGCAAGAAGAGGGCGTGCGCTATCACGCGCGCGACATGGCGATCCTGCGTGCGCACATGCTGGGCGCGGTCTGCGTGCTCGGCAGCGCGACGCCGTCGCTGGAGACCGAGCAGCTCGCGCGCTCCGGCAAGGCCATCAAGCTCGTGCTCCCCGATCGCGCGCGCGCACAGGAGATGCCGAAGGTCGAGATCGTCGACCTTCGCCGCATCGGGCCCGGGCCCACCGGCGACAAGCGGATCAGCCTCCTCCTCCATCGTGCCATCGAGGCCACGCTCGCTGCGAAGGAGCAGACCATCCTGTTCCTCAACCGTCGCGGCTTCGCGCCCAGCATTCGCTGCGAGGGCTGCGGAGAGCTCGCGTCGTGCCCGCACTGCACCGTGGCCTTGACCCTTCACAAGAAGAAGGGCGGGACGATGCGCTGTCACTGGTGCGACTACGAGGCGGCGCTGCCGACGCGCTGCAAGAAGTGCGACAGCGATCGGATCGCGCTCGAGGGCCTCGGCACCGAGAAGCTCGAGGAGACGCTGAATGCAGCGTTCCCCGAGGCGGTCATCGCGCGCCTCGACCGCGACGTCGCCACCGGCAAGCAGATCGAAAAGGTCCTCGATCGCGTCCGCTCGCGTGAGGTCGACATCCTCGTGGGCACGCAGATGGTGACGAAGGGCCACGATCTCCCGTTCGTCACGCTGGTCGGCGTCATCAATGCCGACGCTGCGCTCTCCATCCCGGACTTTCGCGCGAGCGAGCGCGCCTTCCAGCTGCTTGTCCAGGTGGCGGGTCGCGCAGGCCGCGGTGACACGCCGGGACGCGTCCTCGTGCAGACCTACGACCCGGAGCATCACGCGATAAAGTTCGCAGCGCGTCACGACGTGAACGGGTTCATCGATCGCGAGCTCCGCGACCGCAAGGAGCTCGCCTATCCGCCGTTCTCGCGCATGGCGTTGGTGCGCGTCGATTCGCTCGACGAGAAGGAGGCGCAGGAGGCAACGGCGGTCCTGGCTCGTGCCGCACGCGCCGCTGCGCGCACCGGTGAGCTCGGCGCCGTCACCGTGCTGGGCCCGACGCCGGCGCCTATCGCCAAGGTTCGCAACCGCTTCCGCTATCGCATCATGCTGCGCAGCACGTCGCGCGAGCACCTCCGCCGGGCGACGCTGGCCATCCACGCCGCGATCGCAGAGTTGCCGCGGGCGGTGCGCGTGGCGATCGACGTAGATCCCGTCGGTCTGCTGTGAGATAGACCCGACGTGGCACCGTCGATGACGACCCGCCTCGTCACGCCCCGGCTGATGCTGCGGCCGCCCCGCACGACCGACGTGACGGAGATTCGGCGCCTGCTCCGCGCGAACCACGAGCATCTCAAGCCGTGGAATCCGGCGCCTCCGCCCGGCGAGGACCCGTCATCGATCACCGAGGTGTCGAAGACAGTGCTCCGGCAGCGTCGCGAGTGGAAGCACGGCCGCGGCTTCGTGTTCATGGTCGCGGAGCGCGAGCACCCCACGGCCTTCATCGGGAAGATCGCCCTCAGCGGCATCATGCGCGGCGCGATGTATGGCGCGTATCTCGGCTACTGGATGTCCTCGGACACGCAGGGGCGCGGCTACGTGACCGAGGCGCTCGCCGCCGTGCTCGACTTCGGCTTCGGGCCGGCGGGGCTGCATCGCGTGCAGGCGGCGATCATGCCGCGCAATGCGCGCAGCCTGCGCGTCATCGAGAAGCTGGGGTTCCGCAAGGAAGGCTACGCGGAGAGATACTTGCAGATTGCAGGCAAGTGGGAGGACCACGAGATCTACGCGCGGACGCGCGAGGAGCACGTCCCCGGCGACGCGGGTGACGCGGGTGACGCGGGTGACGCGGTGACGCGGTGACGCGGTGACGCGTCAGCGCGCGCGGAATCCACGCAACTCGCGCCGTGTGATGGTCGACACGGCGGCATGAGCATTCTCGGTCGCGTCGGCGTCGTCGCGCTCCACGTCCTCGGAGAGCTCGTGGCGCCCACGCGATGCGCGGCGTGCGACGAGCTCGTCGCCCCGCGCCTGCTCTTCTGCGCCGCGTGCGCGCCGTCGGTCATGAGCGCCGGCGCGCAGCCCGCCGCGCAGGACGCGGTCTTCGAGTACGGCGGCGCCGTGGCCACCGCCATCGTTCGCTTCAAGTACGCCGGGCGCTCCGATCTCGCCGCCCGTTTCGCCGAGGTCATGGCCGCGCGCAGCAACGACGGCAGCAGCACACTTCGCGGCGGCCGCAGCGACGTCGGCGCCATCGATCTCGTCGTGCCGGTGCCGCTCCATCCACAGCGCCTTGCGGAGCGCGGCTTCGACCAGGCCGCGCTCCTCGCCATGCCGGTGGCACGGCGCCGAGGCGTCCGCTGCGCGCCTTGCGCCCTGGTTCGCATGCGACCCACCCCTCCGCAGGCTTCGCTCGATCGCGCCGCGCGCGCCGGCAACGTCGCCGATGCATTCATGTGCCCAAGGCCGGAGAAGGTGCGCGGCCGCCGCGTCCTGCTCGTCGACGACGTACGGACCACCGGGGCCACGCTGGCGTCGTGCGTCGACGTGCTCTGCCGCGCCGGCGCCCGCGACGTGCGGACGCTCGTGCTCGCCAGCCGTGATCGCCCGGGAATTGTCCAGAAAAGCGCGACGTACGAGGATTGAACGGGCGGCGTGGAGCCGCGCTATCATGCCTCTGCGCGCGATGAGCAACGACCTCTGGCGGTGGGCAGATCCTGACGGACAGCAGCGCCGCGTGCGACTCGATGAGTTGCGCGCCGCGCTCGCCGGTGGCCACATCGCGCCCAACACTCCGGTCTGGCGCGCTGGGTGGCCGACCTGGCAAGCCGCTTACGAGGTGCCCGAGCTCACGTCGAGCGCGCTCTCGGCGGCGAACGGCATCGTGCCGAACATCCCGCCGCCGCCGCTCGCGATGGTGGCCGTGCAGCACGAGTTCGAGGCCAACGCGCGCGGCTCGTTCTCGCCGCCGGTGCCGACGGTGCAGTCGAACGAGGAGCCGCCGCCTCCGCCGCATTACGTTCCGCAGCCGACCAGGCCGAACTCGATCCCGCCTGGCGCGCCGAGCTCGGGCCGTCTTCCGTCGGTCGGACCGCGCGCGCCTTCCGGAGCGACGCCGGCGGTGCAGCCGATCGCGCCCATGTTCGCGCCCAGCCTCCCGACCACGATCGGCCTGCCGCCTCCCCCGGAGATGGTCGCGCTCGCGGCCGCGCAGAAGGCCGCCGCGAACGGCAATCGAGGCGCCAAGGATCCGATGATCGAGGAGCTGAGTGGCCCCATGCTCCTTGATGACAGCGCGCCGCAACCGTACGGCGCCGCGGGCGCGCCGCCCGACTATTTGCCGCCGCCGACGGTTCCGATCGTCCACGAGAACGAGCTTCGTTCCAGCCTCTCCGACGGGCTCTATGAAGGCGCGGGCCTACCGTCGCGGCGCCCTCAGCTCACCGCGCTCTTCGACGACTTCAACGAGATGAAGGCGGGCCGTCCGCCGAAGAACAAGCTCCTCGTCGCGGTGGCCGGCATCCTCGCGTTCTCGGTGCTCATCTCGATGCTCGCGCTCGTCGTCAGCTTGTTCCGCGGCAAGCCGAGCGAGCTGCCTTCGGACGGCAAGACGTCCGCGACGGGCTCGGCATCGGCGGCGGGGACGGGCACTGCATCGACGACGGCGAAGACCACCGCCACCGCCACCACCACCGCGATTGTGCCGCCGCCCACGCCGACCGCCGTGGCGACGACCGAGACGGCGAAGGCAGCCAGCACCGACGGCGCGCTCGGAGACTGCGCGATGGCCGGCGAAGCGCACGTCGTGTCGCCCCGTGCGTTCGTGCAGGCGGGCGTGGAGGCCGTCACGGTCCCGGGCGCGATCGCCATCGGCTTTGCGCTCGATCCGCGCAACGGGCAGGCCGTGACCGTCGACCCCGCATCGATCGGCATCACCACCACAGTCAAGGCGCGTGCCTTCGGCGGTGACGCGCGCCGCATGACCCCGATCCTCGAGCGCGGCAAGCTCGCGCTCGTGCCCGGCGTCGACAAGAAGTTCGACAAGCTCCAAGGCCGCCGCATCGTCGGCACCAACCCGGCGATCGACGTGGGCATCGCAGAAAATTCCGTGGTGTGGGCGCCGCGCGATCAGAACACCTACGCGAAGCTCTTCGCGCTCGATGGTGACGGCGTCGTCGACGCCGTTCGCGCCGTGCCGCTCCCGTCCAAGGGCATCGCCGTGGCGTTTCGACGCGGCAAGGACCTCTACATCGGCGCCGCGAAGGGTGACTCCGCGCTCACCGCGGACGGCTCGCTGGTGCACATCACGAGCCTCGGCCAGGTCGGCTCGCCGAGCATCGCCGTCAGCGGCGACTCGATCATCGTCGCGTGGTCCGATCGCGCGACCGCGCAGGATCCCTGGCAAGTGCGCTGGACGAAGCTCCCCATCGGCGGCGCCGCCGAGCCTGCGAAGCAGCTCACGCTCCCCGAAGGCGGGCTCGGCACGCAGTCGATGTCACCGAGCGTCTTCGGCCTCGGTGGCGGTCGCTTCGTGATGGCCTGGTCGGAAGGAACGCCCACGCATCAGGTGCGCGCCATCACGTTCAACGCCGACGGAACCATGTCGGGCTCCGCGATGGCGCTCTCGGCAGCGGGAGTGAACGCGGGCTCACCGCAGGTCGCGGTCGGTCCCGACGGGCGCGGCGTCGCGGCGTTCCTCGCCGCGAAGGGCAAGAACTACGAGCTGCACGCGACCCCGATCGCGTGCGCGTCAAAATGAGGACGCAGCTCACGCGGCTCACGCGGCTCACGCGTTTCGCCGGCGTCACGCGTTTCGCCGGCGTCGCGCTGGTGGCGCTCGCGTGCGCGACGACTCCTGCGTGCGACCTCTTCCTGTCGTCGAAGGTCGCGCAGGGCCAGCGCTATCAGTCCGAGGACCAGCGCTACGACCCCTACTTCGACAACGTGCACCAGGCGCAGGTCGCTGCGGCGGCGTGGCCCGACGAGAAGAAGGCGACCCGCCGTCCGATCGTCAACGCGCTCACCCTGACGCCCGACGCGTCGGACGCCACCATCCTCGACGCCACGCACCAGCGTGCGATGAGCAAAGGCGGCGGCAAGCTCGATCTGCCGAGCGCTCATGTCACGCCGGCGAGCGGAGCGAACGACGGCGCGTTCTTCGCGGCGCTCGACGAGACGGTGCGCCTCGAGCTCGATCGCGCGCGGAAGCTCAAGGAAAAGAGCGAGAAGCTCGAGGAGATGGCGAAGCACGGCGAGGAGCTTAAGAAGGCCGCCGACACCGAGGCCACGCAGCGCGGCTCCGAGAAGGCCGACGAGAAGAAGGTCGAGAAGAGCCGCGAGATCCGGCGCGAGCTCAACGGCGCGGTCGACGCGACGCGAACGCTCTCGCAGCAGGCGCTGCGTCACTCGAAGTACGCGCAGGAGTTCCTCGACGACCTCGGTGATGCCGTCGAAGGGAACGCGGCGCCGCCGCGCAAGCACGATCGCAACGAGTCGAAGCCGCTTCCGCCCGCTCCGCCGCCGAAGGCCGAAGCGCCGCCGAAGGTCGAAGAGAAGAAGCCCGATGAGCCGAAGGCGGCGACGAGGCCGAAGTCTGCGCCGGTCCTCGGCAAGCCGAAGGCCGCGCCCGCGGAGAAGCCGGCGCCCGCGGAGAAGCCGGCGCCCGCGGAGAAGCCCGCTCCGAAGCCCGCGGCGGCGCCGGACGAAGTCTTCAATCCCTAGACGGCGCGCGCGCGCGACTTGGTTGGGCGTAGCTTTGCCGTTCGCTTTGCCGTCGCGGGCAACGGCTGCGGCTCGTCGTCGACCAGGTAGCGCATCACGAGGTCGACGAGCTCGTCTCTGAGCGTGGACTCGTCGAGGCCCGGCGGTCGCTCGAGGAGGCATGCGAGCATGACGGCGCGAACCGCCTGGAACGCGACGAACGCCGCGGCCTCGACGTTACCCCGCCGGACGCGCGCGCCGGTCGCGACGAGGAAGTGGCGGATGATGGCCACGACGCGGAGGTCGAAGGCCTCGACGCGCGCCGGCTCGATGACGCGCAGCGCCTCGATGACGAGCACGCGATGCAGCGCAGGACACGACGCGTAGAGCGCGCCCAATCCGAGCACGACGGCGTTGATGGTCTCGCGCGGGCTCCGGGTGAGGTTCTCGTTCGACAGCACCTCGCCCATGAGCGCGAGCGCGCGCTCGAACTCGCGGTCTTGCAGCGCGTCGAGGATGGCATCGCGGTCGGCGAAGTACTGGTAGAGCGTGCCGACGCTGACGCCGGCCACCTCCGCGACGCGCGTCGTCGTCGCGGCGTCCATGCCTTCCCGTTCGAGAATCCGAATCGTCCCCTCGAGGATGGCGGTGACGGTGGCCTGGGCGCGTGCCTGGCGAGGCGCTTTTCTCGGTGCGGAAGCGATCTTGCGGGGCATGAGCAAAAACCGAAGGAAACGTGAATCGAAGACGAATTCACGGGGGGTGGGTCGAGGCGGATACTTGCTCGCGATCACTACACCGAAGTCGGACCTTCACCACCGAGAACATCGAAATGCTCCCTCGCTTCAACGCCGACTGGCGCGCGCTCCTCTGGGTCTTCGGCCTCATGCCGGCGGCCGCCGTCGCGCAGTATCTGCGCCCCGGCCTCGCGATTTGGATGCTGCCGCTGTCGATGTACCTCGCGTATTCGGCGGGCGTGCTCGCGCACAACCACAACCACAACCCGGTGTTCGCGAGCCGTCGGGCGAATGCCGTCTACTCGTCGGCGCTCTCGTTCTTCTATGGCTATCCGACGTTCGGGTGGATCCCGACCCACAACGAGAACCACCATCGCTACGTAAACCGCGCCGGCGACGCGACGGCCACGTGGCGACACACGCGCGCCAACACGCCGTGGACGGCGTTCGCGTACTTCTTCTATTCCGCCGCGTGGCAAGCGCCGCTCATCGCCGCGTACCTGCGTCGCGCGCGGCGACGGAGCACGCGTGCCTGGGCATGGCTGCTCGGGCAGTACGTCATCGTGTTCGGCGGACATCTCGCGGCGCTCGCCCTCGCCGTCCACCTGCACGGCCTTCGCACCGGCGCGGTCGTCTACGCTTCGGCACTGGGGATCCCCGCGGCAGGAGCCTTGTGGGGGCTCATGTTCACGAACTACATGCAGCACGTCGATTGCGACGAGAGCTCGCGCTGGAACCACTCGCGCAACTTCGTCTCCCGTTGGATGAACTTCCTCGTGTTCGACAACGGCTTTCATACCGTCCATCACATGCGCGCGAACCTGCACTGGAGCCACGCGCGCGCCGCGCACGCCGAGGTGGCGCACCAGATCGATCCGGCGCTCAACGAGAGCTCGATCGCGTCGTATTGCTGGAAGACTTACGCGCGATCAGTTGCAGGTCGTCGTCGTGCCGTCGGGACAGAGCAGTTTGTCGGCTAGCTGGATGACCTTGGACGAGGACGCCGTCGTCTTCGTGCTGTCGGTGATCGATACGGTCACCTCCAGCTTCTTCCCCAGGAAACGCTTGTAGTCTGCACCTAGGTCGGAGGCGCCGCTGTCGAGCTGGAAGCGCAGGCCGAACAGCTTGCAGTAGCTGCCCTCGTCACGATCGAACGTGAAGACGTAGGCGGCGGGGGCGACCGGCGAGGTCGGGTCGTCGACGAGCTTGGCAGTGAGCGTGGTCGGCGATCCCGACTGGCGAAGGTTCCGCATCCGCACTGCGATCCAGATGTGATGGCCGCCTTGCGGACCTCGCTCGAGCATCAGCGTCTGGCCGTCGGTGAGTGGCGCGAAATCGGTCTGACCGGTGCCGACCACGACCTCCGGCGGACCATGGTTGACCGGGCGGCAGATGTCGGGCGGCGACGTGGCCCACGTCGGCTCGTAGTCCTCGAGCTGATCGAAGGGGATCTCCTCGGTCACGCAGCGCCCGAGAGCGCACGTCTGCGGCGCATCGCACGTGGGCGCCGGCGGCTGCGTGTTGCCCGGCGCCGAGAACGTCACGCAGCGCCCCTCGAGCTGCACGCGCAGGAGCTTCTTCACGTCGGGGACGAGATGCGCGACGGCGCGTCGAACGACCACCGGCGTGGCCGGCGTCGCGCCCCGTGTCGCCGCCTGCGAGGTCAGCGCCTCGACCACCACCTCGGCGCGCGCGCCGCTCGTGCCCGTCAGTACGATCTCCTTGGGGAGCGCGCTGCCGGTCACGGTTTCGTCGGACGCCACCTTGCCGTCGACGGTCGCGACGATGTGAATCGCCTGTACGAGCCCGCCGAAGTCCTCCGACTGCACGCCCACGACGAGCGACGCCTCGTGCACGCCAGGATTGCTGCCGCCGTTGCCGGGGCACGCAGCGAGGAGCACGGGGAGCACGGGGACCGCGACGAGCGCGAAGAAGGGGACGATGCGACGGGCGAGCATGATGCGGGAGGCCTCGAGCAAGCGTTCTAGCAAGCCCCGTGCAACCTCCTCGAATACCCGTGAAAGTGCGTAAAAGACCGCACAAAGGCAGTGCGGGCGGCGCCCCAGGACCTCCCGCAGCAGCCGCCCGCCTGACACGCCTGTCGTGGCGTGTCGTGCCTCGCGGCACGACCCGACGCGATCACGCCGTCACTTCATGCCGACGGCCGACGAGCTGTTCGGGACCTTCTTCATGGCCGCGACGAACTTGTCGGGACCGACGAACTCGTTGAAGCGGGTCACCTCGTTGCCGGCCGCGTCGAGCATGATGACCGTCGGCAGACCGACGACCTTGTACTTCTCCTGGAGGCGCTTCGTGTCGGGCGCCTCGTCGTCGGTGGCGTCGACGTGGATGGCGACGAAGCGCTGCGCCTCGCTGCGGACGCCGGCGTTGGGGAACGTGTTGTGCTCGAGCTCCTTGCAGGCGGTGCACCACGTCGCGCCGAAGTCGATGAGCACCGGCTTGTTCTCGGCCGTGGCCTTCGCTCGGCCGGTCTGCTCGTTGTCGACCCAGGTGATCGCGGGAGCGTTGGGATCGACGTCGTGGGGCTGCGGGATCCAGCTGAAGAAGAGCGCGCAACCCACCACCGCCGGGATGATCGACGCGAGCTTCATCGGCCTCGACAGGTGCGCGATGGGCGACTTTCGCCGCTCCGCGACCATGTGGATGACACCGAGCACGATGCCGACGAGGAAGATGCCGCCGGCGATGGCGCCGAACGTGTAGCCGGGGTGATCGACGAGCTTGTGGAACGGCTCGAAGCGATCGCGGAGGTAGGCGAACGCCATGTACGCAAGGCCAACGCCGCTGACCCACTTGATGCCCATCATCCACGCGCCGCCCTTGGGCAGGTTCACGGCGAAGGCGCCGGCGATGAAGAAGAGGACACCGAGGCCCATCGCGAACGAGAAGAGCGAGGCGCTACCGAGCCACACGTTCTTCGAGGTGGCGATGACGGTGATCATGCCCGTGAGAAACGGACCCGTGCAGGGAGCAGCGATGAGCCCCATCACGAGGCCCATGACGAACGCGCCCTTGAAGCCGACGCCGCCGACCGTGGAGAGCTTGTTGTTGAGGCCCGACGGCAGCGCGAGCTCGAAGGCGCCGAACATCGACGCCGCGAGCGCGGTGAAGAGGATGGCGAGGCCGCTGACGACGAAGGCGTTGGAGAGCGCCGAGCCCATCAGCTTGCCGCTGAGCGCGGAGACGACGCCCATGGGCGTGAAGAGCGCGGCGATGCCGAGCACGAACGTCGCCGAGAGCGCCGCGCCGCGGAGCCGCGACTTCGCTTCGGTGGCGCCGAAGATCGACACGGTGAT
>JAYTOQ010000283.1:0-4223 GCA_043747665.1 Polyangiaceae bacterium
GCCGAAGAGCTCGCTCGCGCGCATGCGCACGGCGGGGATGGTCCGACCGAGAAGGAACTCGTCGGCGTCGGACGACCCGGGCTCGGGCTCGAGCATCAGCCAGGCCTCGTCGACTTGGAGGGCCTCCTCGTCGTCGTTCTCGTAGATGGGAATGAGCCCGCCGAACGGATCATCGGGCTCGACCTCGCCGCGCGCCATCGCGAGAAGGCGTGCGTCGACCTTCGTGAGCCGGGTGGTGGTCTTGCGACTCGGGCCCGGTTCGGCGGGCGCGGGGACCGTGACGCGACACTCGATGGTGATCTCGTCGTCGAAGTCGTCGAAGTCGTCGTTCGCGGGCGCGTTCGCGGGCGCGTTCGCGGGCGCGGTGGTGGTTGGCTGCGGAACCTTGTGGGCTGCGTTCACGTGGACGATCTCCCTGAGGAGACAGAACGGCAGCGCCACCGCGCGATTAAGGGCCAGCGTCAGTCGACCGTGATCGACTTGCTCACGTTCTTCGGCACGTCCGGATGTACGCCGTGCTCGGCGATCTCCAGACGATCGAGGTAGTGCTTCTTCAAGAGGCTCATTTTCAGGGCCAATCGCTGGAGCGCCACCGTGGCGGAGAACGTCGCCATCAGCGTGTCGTCGGTGCGCGGCAGGCTGATGACCACCGAGCGATACTCGGCGTTGTCGACGGGCGCCTTGGTCGCCGCTCCGCGCAGCGCCGGATGGTCCTCGGCGATCACCACCGTGCTCGCGCCGCGGATCTTGTGGGTGTTGATCTGCGACACGGTGAGGGCGACGTCACGCTCGTCCGGACCGGTGATGTAGACGAGCGGATAGTCGGCGTAGAGCTCCTCCACCAACGCGTTGCGATCGAAGCTGCGCTCGAACAGCTCTCGCTCCGCCGCGGTGAGCGAGAACGGGGTCGAGGTCGGCGACAGCACCGAGTCGGTCGCGGCCTGTATGAGCCGCTGTACCGACTCGTGACCGAGCTTCGCGGCCGCCGCTTCGGACACCAACTTGCGCAGCACGTGACCGAGCTGCTTCAGCATCGCGTCCACGCGTTGCGGTCCGAGCACGGTGTTGAAGCCGAGGATGGTGTTGGGGCCGTGCTTGAACTCGGAGGCCTCGAAGCCCTCCGTGTGGTTCAGCACCACCTCGCGGATCTTCAGCGCGCCCTCCTTGGCTACAGCGGAGATGCGCGTCGCGAGCAGGTGAATGCTCGGGCACAAATAGAGGAGCTTGGCGGCGACCTCGATGTCGGCGTCGGTGGTGTCGAAGGTCGCGCGCAAGAGCTCGGGGAGCGATTGTAGCTTCTCGCGACGGACGGCGAGCTCGCGCGCGATGGCCGCGCGCTCGGCCGGGCTCGCGCCGAGGTCCTCGATCCGTTGCCCGGCGAGATGCAGCGCCAGGCAGTAGAACACCACCATCTGGTTCATGAAGCTCTTGGTGGCCGGCACCGCGATCTCGGGCCCGCAGCGCAGCGGGATCACGAGGTCGCTCTTTTCCTGCGCGAGCGTGGAGTTCACGTTGTTCACGAGGCCGATGCGACCGACCGCGCGTCCCGAAGCGATGACGTCGTTGAGGACGTCGATGAGGTCCTTGGTCTCGCCACTCTGGCTGACGGCGATGACGAGGTCGCCGTCCTTCAGCGAGCGCGCCGATTGCGCGCGGAACTCGCCTGGAAGGATCGGGGTCAGCTCGACGCGGGCGAGCTCGTTGAAGAACATGCTCGCCGCCTTGGCCGCGTGATACGAGCTACCGCAGCAGATGACGTAGATCCGGCCGCGCGCCGCGATCGCGTCCTTGCACATGGTGCCGAAGCGCTCGACCGCGTGCGCGTACTCACGCACCTCGTCGGCCTCCAGAATCGCGTCGAGGAGGCGCACGGCGGTGGTGTCGGCCTTGTCGCGTGCCATCAGCAGAAGATCGGCGAAGAACCCGGCCTCGGCGGACAGGAGCTTCTCGGCGCGCGCCACGACCGGCGGCGTCGTCGCGAGCAGCGTGCGGAACGCGGGCGTGTCGACGAGCTCGTGGAACAATCGACGGATGCGGTCGTCGTCGTATTGATCACGCAGCGCATCGAGGCGTGAAGTGATCGACGAGTCGAGATCGGCGAGCGCCGTCTTGCTCACCGCGCGCGCGGGCTCCGATCCGCCGAGGAAGAGCGTGATGACCTCCCGCGCCGTCTGCTCCTGCGCGCTGATCTCCTGATCCATGAAGGTCTCGAACGGCGGCACGAGCGCCGTGTCCTTCGCGCGGAGACGGCTCCGCACCGGCTCGCGCTCGATCGACTGCCCGGCCTCGTAGCGAACCGGGCCCGCCGCGGTCTTCACCGTGCGATCGACGATGCAGTAGATGCGATGCGTGGCGGGGTCGTACTCGACGAACTCTCCCTCGGTGATCGGCACGACGACGCGCGTGAGCTTGAGTACCGACGACAGATCGGACGACGCGATGCCGAATTTCCCGCCGACGTCGTCGTGGCCCACGCCGAAGTAGAGGCTCGAGCCCTGCTTCACCGCCCACATCACGCGCGTGACGGGATCGACGATGACCGCCGCGAACGAGCCTTCGAGCTTCTTCGCGGCGGTGAGGAGCGCGGCGCGCATGCAGCGACGTCGGGCCTCGCCGTCCTTGTCCTTCGACTTCTCGAGCTCGCGCGCGAAGAAGTGCTCGACGGTGTGCACTACCATCTCGCCGTCGTTGTCGGAGAGGACAGCGTGTCCTTCGGAGACGAGCCACGCCTTGAGGTCGTCGCAGTTGGTGACGTTGCCGTTGTGCGCGCCGTACAGGAAGCTCGACGACGTGCAGCGGACCACGTGCGGCTGCGAGTTCTCCTTGGTCACGGCGCCGAACGTCGCCCAGCGGACCTGCCCGCAGAACGCCCGCCCGCGCATGCGCGTGATGCCGAGATCGTGGACCATCACCGAAGGCGCGCCGACGCCCTTGGCGAGGACGACGTCCTCTTCGTCGCCCTGGATGGCGGCGCCGGTCGAGTCGTAGCCCCGGTATTCCAGGGTCTGCAGCAGCTCGGCGGCGATCTTGCCGAGGTCGTCGCGCGTGTTCTCGTAGACCAGGCCGATGACTCCGCACATGGGCCGGCTTCTACCACGAGCGGTGCCGAGCCGCCGCGTTGCCCTTCGACGAAGCGACCCTGGGTCGCCGGCGCCGCCCTGCGCCTCCCCATCTTCGAGAAGGTCGCCTACCTCTCGCTCAACAGGCTCTCCATTCCGCTCGAGATCCATCGCGCGTACACGCGTGAGGGCGTGCCGGTGAACGTCGACGCCGTCGCCAACGTGAAGATCGCGAGCGACGGCGTCTCGCTGC
This sequence comes from Polyangiaceae bacterium, assembly GCA_043747665.1. GTDB lineage: Bacteria > Myxococcota_A > Polyangia > Polyangiales > Polyangiaceae > Labilithrix. Next base: position 3,313 of record JAYTOQ010000283.1, read on the forward strand.
GCGGCGCCGCGGAGCGCTTCCTCGGCATGGAGTCGGATCGAATTCGCGGCGTCATCTTCCAGACGCTCGAGGGCCACCTCGGCGCCATCCTCGGCACGCTCACCGTCGGGGAGATCAACACCGACCGCCAGGCCTTCGCGCAGAAGATGACCGGCGAGGCGGCCGTCGACCTCCGGCGTATGGGCTTCAGCATCGACATCCTCACCATCCAGCAGATCTCCGACGAGCAGGGGTACCTCGAGGCGCTCGGCAAGAAGCGAACGGCCGAGGTGAAGCGCGACGCCGTGATCGGCGACGCCGCGGGGCAGCGCGACGCCATCATTCAATCCGCGCTCGCCGATCAGGAGGGCAAGACGCGGCGCTACGAGGCCGACGTTGCGATCGCGCAGGCGTTGCGCAGGAGGCGATCCGTCACGAGAAGGAGCTGCTGGCCACGGTGGTCAAGCCGGCAGAGGCTGAGCGTCAGGCGACCATCATCCGCGCCGAAGGCGAGCAGCAAGCGCTCATCATCCGGGCCGGCGCCGTGCAGAAGCACTTCGAGGCGGAGGGCGCGGGCGAGGCTTCGAAGATCCAGATCATCGGACGCGCCGAGGCCGACAAGCTCCGCGCGATCGGCGAGGCCGAGGCCAGCGTCGAGAAGCTCCCCGAGCTCGCGCAAGCGTTCGCCACGCAGCTCTCGGGCATCGACAAGATCAACATCATCGACATGGGCGGCGGCGGTTCGGGCGGCGGCATGGGCGAGACGCGAGAGCAACGGTCGGCGGGGGCATGACCGCGATGTTCGCCATGCTGAAAGATCAGTTCGGCATCGACGTCGCCCACCTGATGCAGGGCAAGCCCGACGCGGTCCCGGAGCACGTCGCGAGCGAGGTCGTCGTCGCGTTCGACGAGAGCGAAGAGCGGAAGAAGAC
>JAYTOQ010000284.1:0-4091 GCA_043747665.1 Polyangiaceae bacterium
GGAAGCGCGTACGGGCGCGGAGGGGAGAGGGGCGGCGGGAGCGGGCGGCGCGGACGGCGTCGAGCGCGCGCGTAGCGAGTCGCCGACGTGCTCGATGCGCAGGAGGTCCTCCGTGGACGTCACGATCGCCACCGAGAGGACATGCTCGAGCTCGCGAACGTTGAGCGGCCAGCCGTGCGAGACGAGCGCCGTCGCGAGGTCGGGCGCGATGCGCAGCTTGGCCGCGCGATCGGGCGCGAGGCGCGGCAAGAGATCGGCGATCAACAGCCCGAGGTCGGCGCGACGGTCGCGCAACGGCACGAGCCGGTGCACGTAGGCAGCGACGCGCGCGTAGAGGTCGGGACGGAAGGACGGCGACTCCTCGATCGGCTTCAGCGTCGCGGCGACGACGCGGAGATCGACCGCCAACGGCTTCGTCGCGCCGAGCGGTAGCACCTCTTTTTCCTGGAGCACGCGCAGGAGCGTGGCTTGCGCAGGCGGAGGGAGCTCGCCGATCTCGTCGAGGAACAGCGTTCCCCCGGACGAAGCGCGGACGAGACCGGGCTCGTCACGCAACGCGCCGGAGAAGGCGCCCTTCACGTAGCCGAAGAGCTGGCTCTCCACGAGCGTGGGCGCGAGTGCACCGCAGTTGATGGCGATGAATGGCCCGGTCCGCGCCGACAGCGCGTGCACGGTCCGCGCGAGCACCTCCTTGCCGGCGCCGCTCTCGCCGAGGAACAGGATCGGCAGCGTCGCCATCGCCACGCGCACGAGGCGTGGCATCTGCTGCTCCACGAGTGGCACCAGCGTCGCGATCCCGCGGGGTCGCGACTTGAGGGTCGGCGCATCGACGAGCTGCTGGGCATCGGCAGGCACCGACTCCGCAGGATGGACGAGGAGGCACGTCGCTCCGAGCGTCACCACGGTCACGTGGTCGATGACGGCGCTCCCGATGCGAGCCCCGTTCACGAACGAGCCGTTCGTGGAGCCGAGGTCTTCGAAGAGCCACCCCTCGCCGTCGCGTCGTACGAAGCGTGCGTGCCTGCTCGACATGCGGGGGTCCGGCACCTCGAGCGTCGCGATGCCTGCGCCGTCGACCGACCAGGTGCGCGCCGCGCCGCGACCGATGCGTACCTCGCTCACCCCGCTCAACGTCGCGCGCAGCCCGCCGGCGAGTGGGCGTTCGCCTTCGAGGACCACGTAGAGCACCGGCGTCGGGTCCGGCGCGGGGGCCGCCGACAGATCGTCGCGATGCGTATTGGAGAGCGTGCGATCCAGGGCCACGAGACTAGCTCAACAGAATGAACGACGCCCTCCTCTTGCGAGAAGGGCGTGCTCGTCGCGTCAGCGTCGCATCAGGGGCTCACGTGCTCCGCGGGCTCAGGACCCGCCCGTCGTGATCGAGTTGTCGTCGCTCGACCAGCTGGCGTTCTTGTCGACGAAGCAGTTGTTGTCGCCGTCGAGGCTGCCGTTGGGCTCGATCGTCCACGTTCCGTCCAGGCACTGCACGCGGATGTTGTTCCAGGTGACGCGCTGGCAGGGGCCGGGGAACGAGTAGCCGTAGTAGGTGCCGTCCGGGAACACGACCTCGTCCTTGTGGACGCCGCTACCGAGGTTGAAGTTCACGTACGCGCCGTTGTGGCGGTGCTGGATGGTCGCAGCCGCGCACGCATCGCACGTGGTGCCGTTGCCGCCGCACACGCCGCAGGTGTCGAGCACTTTCTTCGAGCCGAGCACGCCGTCACAGCCCGTCGCCTGCGGGACGCAGTCCTTGGCGGTGTACTCGGTGGTCAGCGCCAGCTTCACCTGCGAAGAGTCGGTGAGGTTGCGGATGGTGTACGAGATCGGCACGCCGGGGTTCTCCTTGTCGAAGTTCGCGCCGCTCACGAGGAAGGTGCGGATCTTCTCGAACTGGTCGTTGCCGGTGACTGCGTTGATGGCGAGCTCGGCATTACCGCCGAGACCGAACGCCTTCACCGTGGACTCGTTGATGGTCGTCTTCCACGACGCCGACGCTGCCACGCTGCCGCTGATCGACGGGCCGCTGTACGAGCCCTTCACCGCTGCCTCGAGGTCGAGCGACGACGACGCCGACTCGAAGAGAATGTAGAAAATGCGGCCGTACGTGACGCCCGAGACGTAGACCGGCGGATTACCGGCGGCGGCATACGGCGCGAGGTCCTCGGCGGTGACGCCCTTCGCGAACACGCCCGCTGCGCCCTGCGGCGCGTCGAACGCCATCGTGAAGTACTCCTGCGAGAACTGGATCAGGTAGCGGCTCTTCTCGTCCTTCTTGTCGACCGACAGCGCCGCCGCTGCCGACCAATTCGTGCCTTCGACGTTGGCGTCGACTGCCACCGCGAGCTGCTCTGACGAGTAGATCGACTGGAAGCTGTAGGAGAACTTGGCGGGGGTCTTACCCGTGTAGTTTGCAAGGATCTCGTTCTGGGCCTGCGTAGCGGAGGAGAGCGAAGGCTCATCCATCTTCTTGAAGAACGGCCCGCCGCCGCCCGACGCCAGCGTGAGCGTGATGGTGCCAGGCGCGCGCTTCACCGGGACAGGGTCGAGGATGCCGCCCGCCATCGATTTCCCCTGCACGAGCGAGCCCGGCCAAAGCACGTCGGCGTTGGGGTTGAGCGCCACGAACTTCTCGGGGACCTTGGTCAGGCTGTAGTCGGTGTACTTGCACTGGTACGTCGTGCCGCCCGCGCCGGGGACCTGCAGTGTCGTCGGCGTCCCCTTCTCGACCGGCGCAGCGTCGGCCTTCTTGTCGGTGACCAGGCGTCCGGCAGAGGCGACGAGCGCGTTGATCTTCGCGGCCTCGTCCGCGCCCTGGACCGCGCCGGCCGTCTCGCCGCCGGCCGCGCCGTTCTGCGCCGCGGGCACGTCGCCTGCGGGAGCCGTGATGGCCGTCTGGGCGTCGGGAGCGCTGCTGCACGCAACGACGAGCGCGACGAGAGAGAGAGAACCGAGCTTGATGAACGTACGCATGACGACGGACCGAGCCTTTCGAGCTTCGAGCGGTGGAAGTCGCCGCGGTGATTCGCGGCGTGCTCGAGGTCTTTGCGAAGGCGATGCCAGCTCGTCGGTGTCCGCCGCGCGGCGTTTACTCTGCGCTTGCTCTACTCAGGCGAGCAACGGCCGAGCTCCGGCGGCCGGTGTATCGCGATACACCCGGTGATACAGGCGCCGATACAGGCCGGATACGATGCCGGATACATCGCTCTTCGGGTGACGCCCGACCGGGTGACACGACGCACGATCGCCCTTCAAAATAGGCCTCCCGTCGCGCGATCGACGCCGGCACGATCCGCGCAGCACCCCTCCGCATGAGCGACTCCAACAGCAACGACGCCGGCAACCACCCCTGCTCCTTCGACACCATCGCCGAGCAGTGGTTCTCCGAGCAGCCCGCGCGGCGCCCCTCGCAACGCCCCACGTCTCCCGCGCCGGCGCTCGCCCCGGTGCCCGGCATCGACGACTCGATCGCCGACGGGTGGTTCCTCGATCTCTAGGGTCACGACGCCGGCGATTATCGCCTGTGGTACGCTCGCGCGCCATGACTGGAGCCGCCGACCAGGAGCTGACCGAGCTACTCGAGCTGGGCGATCGCATCGTCGGAATGGCGACCAAACAGAGCCGCGGTGGCATCACCGTCGCCGAGTGCATGCTGCGCTCGGGCGCCGAGCTCTCGGCGCGCGTGCGCCTCGACAAGCCGGAGCTCGTCGAGGAGGCCGCGCATCGCTCCGCCGGCCTGCGCGTCATGAAGGGCAAGCAGGTCGCCACGACCTCCACGAGCGACCTCACCGAAGGCGGCATCCAGCGCTTCGTCGCGGACGCCCTCGAGCTCGTGGAGCTATCGCAGGAGGATCCGTCCGCGGGCCCCGCCGACAAGGATCTCCTGGTCGATGCCATGAAGGCACCGGACCTCGATCTGTTCGATCCCAAGGGCGGCAGCGTCGATGCCGCGCAGGCCATCGCCATCGCCAAGATCGGAGAGCGCGCCGCGCGCGAGTTCGATCCGCGCATCTCGAACAGCGAGGGCGCGACGTTCAGCCGGACCGCCGGCGGCGTCGCGCTCGTCCTGTCGAGCGGCTTCCGCGGAGCGTACA
>JAYTOQ010000285.1:0-3928 GCA_043747665.1 Polyangiaceae bacterium
CGTGTTGAGCGGGAAGATGTCGCTCTGCGGAAGGTTGTTCGCGTAGTGCATCTGCTTTCGCGGCGGCGCCGCGGCGAGCACCTCCTCGAGCCCCACCGCTTCTTCCTTCTCGAAGCGCCAGAGCAGCTTCTTCCAGTACGAGAGATGGAAGATGGTGAGCCCGACGCTCGCGGTGATCACAAACCATCGCCCAATCAAGCTGATGCGCGCCGGCACCGGCGTGTAGAAGGCGCCCGCGAACCACATGGCGAGGCCGATCTGGCGTGAGCCGATCACCGCCTGACCGCCGGCGTTCTCGGGCAGGAAGAAATACGACACGAAGGTCATCACGCACGCGAGCTCGAGGACCGGCGGCCGCTTCCACGTGTGATAGCGCGCGATGGCCACGGAGAGCATGACCAGGCACAGCGCGAAGACGAGGAACGAGGCGTGCTCGTCGCCCTTCACGATCGACATTGTCCCGTAGACGTTTCCGAGCAGCTGACCCGGTCCGGGGATGGACGCCCTGAACGTCGCCCAGTCGACGGTCTGCCTACCGATGAGCGAGAGCTCGTCGGCAGGTGTCGGCTGGCCGGAGCGCCACATCCAGCGCGCGAACAGCGCCATGGCCGGCAGCACGGAGACCATCGCGAAGAGCGCGAGCCGGGCGGGCTGTGGCCCGGGCGGGCCCATCAGCTGGCGCCGGATGGCGACGACGAACGCCACGATGGTCATCGTGAAGAGCATCACGCCGGTCCACAGGAAGACGTGGACGTGCGCAAGGAAGAGCAGCGTCAGCACCACTGCCACCGGGATGATGCGCTTCCACGATGGCACCACCATCATCCGGTAAAATAGCGGGATCGCGAGGACCGCGAACGGCGCCGCGAACAGAAAGTTCGTGAAGCCGAAGACGAACGACATGTTGTACGCGAGCGGGATGGCCATCACCGCGCCCCACGCCGAGCGGCCGAACACGCGCAGCGCGTACAGGTTGGCGAGCGGAACCGTCGCGAGATAGCTCGACGCCCAGAGCCGGAACGCCCAGCTCGGGCCGATGATCTTACCCGTGTATCCTGCAATCAAATACAGGAGCGAGTTGGTGTTGAGGAGATCGAACGGCTTGTAGATGGCGGGGTAGATCGACCCGGCGCGCGAGTAGTCGGTGACCACCGCGGTCATGGCGACGTGGTGCCCGAGGTCCTGCATCGGCTGGATCTTCCAGCGCAGGAAGAAGTACGCGCTCACACTCGACAGCACGAGCACCGCGAGCACCGCGATGAGCGAGAGCGGCTCCGCGGTCGGGTCGTCGTTGGGGTCGAGGCGCCGGAGGCGCCTGCGAGCGGTGCGGAGCCACTGGGGCACGCTCGGGTTCTATCACGAACCCCGCGGCTTGCGCCTCGGCAGGCCCCTCGGTAGCGTCCGCCCCGTGTCGAGCCCGGTGTCGAACGACGTGAAGAGCGACGTGAAGAGCTCCCCGGTCGCACTGGCGCGCCTGGAGGCCGGCCACGCGCCCGCCATCGTGGCGTGGCTGAGCGACCCCGTGGTGAGCAGCAACCTGGGTCTCCGCTCGACGCCCACGCTCGAGAAGACCTTCGCGTTCATCGCCGCCGCAGCGAGCGACGAGACGGCCAGCGCCCTTGCCGCGCGCGCCATCTTGCTGGGCGGCCGGCACGTCGGGAACGTGGTGCTCGACCAGATCGATCGCCACTTCGGCAAGGCCCGCCTCCACATCTACGTCGGCGACCCCGCGGCACGCGGCCACGGCGTCGGCCAGCGCGCCGTCCGCCTCGCCGTGGCGCTCGCGTTCGACGAGCTCGGCCTCCACAAGGTGTGGCTCACGGTCCACGCCAAGAACGTGGCCGCCATCCGCGCGTACGAGCGCGCCGGCTTCCGCGTCGAGGGCACGCACCGCGAGGAGTTCTTCCTCGACGGCGAGCGCGTCGACGAGCTCTACATGGGCGTGCTGAAGGGCGAGCAGACTCGCTGAGGGCCCTTCAACGGTGATAGAGAAAAGTAAATGAGCGGAGCCCGGTGTCCCCTTTGTGAAAGCTCGGCATACAAGGTCATTTACGACCTTCGATTGGTGACGAGCGCAAACGCCATTCCTGGCAGGATCGCTCGTTGCTCGGATTGCTCGCTGGAGTTCAAGATCGTCGCGGGCTCGGCGAGTACGGTGCGAGACGCCTATGGCGATACGTACAGCGAAGGCGAAGGGGCTGACGAGTACCTCACCGGTGACGCAACTCGCGCGTATTTCCGAAAGGTGATCGGGGATATTGGCATCAAGAAAGGTCGGCTCCTCGACATCGGTACCGGCCAAGGCGTCTTCGTCGAGGAGGCGAAGACGGCTGGCTACGAGGCCCGGGGGATCGATCTGTGCGCGGCCCTCGTCGCGAAGGCACAGGCACGCGGCGTCGACGTCCAGCACAAGGCCGCAGAGGACCTGGACACCTCCGAGGGCGCGCTATTCGACGTCGTGACCATGATGGATCTCATCGAGCATGTGCCCGACCCGCTCGCCGTGCTCGCCACCGTCCGAAAGCTGCTCAAGCCGAAGGGCGAGCTCGTCGTGTACACGCCCAATCACCGCTCTGCTGTGGTCTTGATGGCGAGAGCGCTCGCGCGCACGGGCGCCGATTTCGCAGTGAGGGAGATCTTCGGCAGCAATCACCTCACCTTCTTCGATGACCGCACGCTCCGCGCTCTGCTCTCGAAGGCAGGCTTTTCGATTCGGAAGATGAAGCTCTTTCCTTATGACCCGACGCGACCCGGCCAGCCGTTGTCCCCGGTCAGCCTCGCCGCGGTGACCGTCATCGAGCAACTCGGCAGGCCGTTCAATCGCATGTTTCGCATGCTGGCTTATGCCGAGAACGCCAAGCCGTGACATTCCCGAGTCGCCCTCAACCCTGGCCCCGCTTGTAGAGCCGCTCCGACTCCGGCACGTAATACTCGGCCATCGAGATCGGCATTCGCACGTTGAATCCGAGGAACCGCCGCCCGACTTCGCCGAGCTGGTCGACGACCTCTTTGGGCACCATACGCGGGTAATCGAAGCGCGTTCGCATGTACGAGCGGCACACGTTCAGCGTCAGCGCATGGCGCGCGCGCTCGGTTTCGTTCTTCCCGCCGAAGTGGAAGGTTCGAGCATTGAAGAACACCGCGTCGCCTGCGCGCGGATAAACGCGAACCGCATTTGCGAAGAATTCGTCCTCGGTGGGAGCGTCGGCGTCGGACCGCGTCTGCGATCCGGGCAGAAAATACGTGGCGCCGTTCTCCGCCGTAAAGTCGTCCAGTGGCAGGATCACGCCGATGTTCGTGGGATAACCCGGAATCAGTCGGGGCGAGTCGTTGTGGATGCGCGAGGAGTAATTTGCTCCCTTCGGCGGCATGCTCGAGGTGACGTAGCCGTAGAGAATGCACGTGTCGTTAAGCACCGCCGACAAATAGGCGTGCATGACCTCGTTCTCGAGGACGCGCGCGAATGGCATCCCGCGAATCATCGGGTTGTGAACCATCCAGGAGTCGGGGTGGTCTTTCCCTTGCCATGCGCGGCGGTCCTCTTCGATGCAGGTCTCGAGTCGCGCGCGCAGGTCCGGCACGTCCGCAACAGGCAGTACGTTCGGCACCACTGTGAAGCCGTGGTCGCGCAGCTCGGCGAGCTTAAGCGGATCAGGTGTGATCGCCATGGCGCCTACTTGACGAAGACGAACTGCAGATACTTGAAGAGATGGTCCGACAGCGGCGCGATGCTTCGGAGGTATTCCTCGATGCGGGCCGCCTCCTCGAAGGATCGGCCGTGCATGACCTCACCCTGGCCGAGATACCACTCGCGCCGCACCTCGACGCTCTTGAAGCCCAGCTCCGTGCTGCGCCGGACAATCTCCCCCGCATCGAGCCCCCCGAGGATCGCCTTCGTGAACTCCGCCTGGCGGAACGTCTCGGCGGG
>JAYTOQ010000286.1:0-1917 GCA_043747665.1 Polyangiaceae bacterium
CCCGCCGAGACGTCGACCTCGAGCGTCGTCGACTCCTCCGTGGTGTGGGCATTCATCGTCGCGCCCATCGACGCGACGCGACGCGACGTGGGCGCGAAGCGCGCTCTCGTGGGGATGGCGCTCCGTGCCGCGAAAGCGAGGTGCTCGACGAAGTGATTGATCCCCGCCTTCTCGCGCGGGTCGTCGCGGCTGCCGGCACCGACGATGAGGCGGATCGACACGTGCCGCACCCCGGCATCTCGATTGCGCCGATCCGCAGGCCGTTCGAGTGCGAAGCCTGTCGCATCCCGCGTCGAGCTTAGCTGGCGACGAAGACCGCGGCTGTCGCGTTCCTGCCGGCTGCGCGGCGAAACCCCGCGTCGCGAATGCCTCCGGCCTCGGCGAGGCTCGTGACGACGTCGGTGGAGCCCGCGAGACCGTGCCGGGCGAGGTGGTCCCCGAGCTGCTGCGCGGTGGCGCCTCGCGTTCCACGCTCGACGAAGAAGGCGAGCGCCGCGCTGATCGTCGCCGCGCTCGGCGATGACGGCGACGATGAAGATGCCGGTCCGATGCCCGTCGGCGCGCTTCTCTTGGGCTTCGGTGGCACGGCCGTGGTGCGCGCAGCCGACGACGGGCGCGACTTTGCGGCCGCTCGACCCGACGCTCGACCCGACGTGAGCGCCACGAGATCGTCGAGCGGCGCTGCGGTGAGCGTGCCGATGATCTGCGCGGCGAACTCGGCCGCGAGACGCGTGATCTTCTGCTGGAGCATCGACGCGAGCTAACTCGCTGCGCCGTCCCGAAGCAAGCCCTCGCGCCGCAGCTGCGGCCTAAAGGCGAACCGACGACTCGCGCTGCCGAAAGAGCCCTTCTACGCCGGCGCGGCACGTGCGACGCTACCCTTCCGTGGGGCATCTGAAACTGCACAGAACACCGTGAACCCGGACGGCTTGAGCGTGCGCTTGAGAGACGTCGCGAAGATCGAGCTCGGCGCGCTCACCTAGCAGCAGTACGGCACGTTCAACGCAAAGCCTGCCGCGGTCATCGCCGCGCTCCAGACGCCGGGGTCGTACGTGAACGACTTCAGCCGTTCGGCCGGCAGTGGAAGGCGTTCGTGCAGGCCGATGCCGCGGTCCGCACCTCTCCGGAGGACATCAAGCGGTTCTATGTGAGCAGCAACAAGGGCGTTATGATTCCGCTCTCGTCGTTCGTCACCGTGCGGCCGGTCACCGGTCCCGAGTACACGGTTCGCTGCAACCCCTGTCGCTCCATCGAGATCCGGGGATGCTCGCTGCGACATTGCTCGGCATCTTCTTCATCCCGGCATCGTTCGTGCTCTTGGAGCGGCTGGGCGCGAAGAGGGGCAAGCATGCCCCGGTCCCGGATGCCGCAGCGCACGGTCCCGCCGCCCCCCACTGAAGGAGCTCACGTGAACATTGCACTCCGTCTTGCCGCGCCGGCGCTCGTCGCGATCGCCGCGATGGCCGCGTCCGAGCGCGACGCGCACGCTCTCGGCCCCGTCGACGTCGAGATCGGCGCGCGCGTCGGCGTCGCAACGAATCCCGACTCGAAGGGGCCGAATCCGTTCGGCCTCGGCCTCGGCGGGCGCGCAGGTGTGTCGATCTTCCACATCTATGGCGGGCTGAGCGCCATCCACTACTTCGGCTCGAGCAGCGACATACCGACGCCCGCAGGCACCATCAGCTCGTCGTACTCGAGCACGCTCCTGGGCGTCGAGGCCGGCTACAGCATCACCGCCATCCCGCACCTGACGTTGCGCCCGCAGCTCGGCATCGGCAACGCGTCGTTCTCGTTCGGCGAGCACTCGCAGAGCCATCTCTACCTCGAGCCGGGCGTCGTCGGGCTCGTCAAGCTCGGCCTGCTCTACGTCGGCGCCGACCTGAACCTGCTCGCGATTCCCGGCATCGACCGGGGCGC
>JAYTOQ010000287.1:0-3031 GCA_043747665.1 Polyangiaceae bacterium
GCGCGCCCGCTCAGCCTCGGGGATTCGGCGTTCGTCATGTCGAAGCCGAGGCGCTCCGGTTCGGCGAGCAGGCGCTCCGTCTTCACCACCCCCGGCCAGAGCGAGACCACCGTCACCCCGTGCGCCTTCAGCTCGCGCGCCATGTCGCGCGTCATGCGATCGACGCCGGCCTTCCCCACGCCGTACGCGACGTTCACGGCCTGGATCTTCGCGCCGAAGGACGACACGTTGACCACGAGCCCCAGCCTCTGCGCGATCATGAGCGGCGCCGCATGCCACGCCGCCACGTAGTGCGAGCGCAGCCCCACGCGATGCATCACGTCCCACTGCTCGATCGGTAGCTCCCAGAACGGCGCCAGCAGCTTGCCGTCCGGAACCGCAAACGCATTGTTGACGAGGATGTCGAGGCGACCCTGCTCTCGATTCACCCGCGCGATGAGCTGCGCCACCTGCGCGTCGTCGGAATGATCACATGCCGCCGCGATGCCTCGGCCTCCGAGCGCGCTGACCTCCTCGGCGGTCTCGCCGATCGTGCCGGGGAGCGCGCCCTTGTGGACGGAGCGGCCCGTCACGTAGACGGTCGCGCCGGCCTCGCCGAGGCCGAGCGCGATGCCCTTGCCGACGCCGCGGCTCGCGCCGGTGACGATCGCCACCTGCCCGGCCAGCGGAAGACTCGGAGGAATGGTGGGAAGGACCGGGCTCATAGCGTGGTCGTATCCGATTCGACGCCGAGCAGTACGCGGCCTGCGAGCGTCGTCGCGGTCCGGCTGACCATCAGGTGATGCGTCACGACGTGCGCATCACGGAACTGCCGCTGGAGCGGGCTCTTCGTGTAGATCGCCGAGCCTCCTCCTGCCTGGTAGACGAGCGCCGTCACCGCCGCGGACTCCTCGGCCGCGTGAGAGGCGGCGAGCCGCAAGCGCGCGCGCGCGACGATCGCCGGTGGCGCCTCGGTGCCGTCGCGCTGCGTTGCCGCCACCGCCTCGTCCATCGCCTCGAAGAGGAACGCACGTGCCGCGCGCAGCCGGGCCTCCGCCTTCGCCACGTCCATCTGCACGAGCTCGCGATGCGCGAGGGTCCGCTTGCTGCCGGGGGGCGTCTTCGTCTTCGCCATGGTCACGAACGTGTCGACAGCCGCGCGTGCGATGCCGAGTCCGACCGCCGCGACGCCGGACGCCAGAACTCCGAAGAACGGAAGTGTGTATCCTGCATGCTTCGGCTGCCCGCTCAGCAACGAAAACGTGCGCGCGCGCGGCACGACGACATCGGTGACCTCCAGGTCGTGGCTGCCCGTACCGCGCAGGCCGCTCGTGTCCCACGTGTCGATGACCTTGGTCTCCTCGGCGCGGAAGAGGACGCTGCGCACGTCCGGCGCGCCGCTCGGCAAGAGCTCGGGGCCGGTGGCGCCCATCACCATGGTGCCGCCCATGCGCCATGCCGAGTGCTCGCAGCCGCTCGCGAATGGCCATCGACCGGAGACGCGGTAGCCGCCGTCGTCGGTCGCGACGGCACGACCCATCGGCGCGAAGACCCCGCACGTGGTCGCGTCGTCGGGGCCGTAGACCTCGCGCGCGATCTCGTCGTCGAGATGCACGCTCATCAGTCCGGAGGTCGCGCCGACCATCGTGCACCAGCCCGCCGAGCCGTCGGCGCGAGCGATGGCCTCGATGACTGCGATCATCGTCGCGGGACTCGCTTGCGAGCCGCCGTACACCTTCGGCACGAGCAGCTTGAAGACGCCCGCGCGAACGAGCGCCTCTACGGCGGGGGCGGGGAGCCGTCGGCCGGCTTCGATTTGCGTCGCGAGCGGCGCCAGCACCTCGGCTGCGGTACGGGCCCGCGCCAGGATCGTCTCGTCGATCATCATTCGAAGGTATCGGCGGTCAGCGCCGTCCGTCGAGCTTACTCGGAGCTTGCTCGGAGCTCACTTGGACCAGCGGTGCGGAGGGTTGACGACGATATGAACGCCCGATGGTGTCGCCGGCTCCGACGTTGCGGGGTGCGCGGACTCGCTGCTCTTCTTTGCGACACCCCGGCGCGCGTGAACCAGGCCGCGTACGAAATCGTCCCAGGCTGTGCGGTCCGGCCCGGAGAGCCCCCAGAACTGGAGACCGACGCCGGGCTCGTGATGCTCGCCGGGCTCGAGGGCCTGGCCGACCGCGACGACATGAACTGCCATTGCGTGAGCCTCGAACTCGCGATCGAAGAGCGCAACCTTGAGTCGCACCAGCGAGCGAAGCGCCGGCGGATCCGTGGTGCGCACGAAGAGACCCTTGAAGCTCACGTCGCTCGTCTCGAGGCGCACGGGGCTCTTCCCGCGGTAGACGACGACCGGGACGCGAACGTCCACGCGCGCTTCTCGCCGCAGGTTCTCGGTGGTCATCGCATGCAACTTTCCAAGTTCCGTGCCCTCGCCGGACCCACATCGTAGCCGGTTTTCTGGCGGGTGCCATAGGTTGAGCTATCCGAACGGGGATAGTCAGCGTCGCCCGTTCGGCTTACGGAGGACCGTAGGCCGCGGACCGCAAGTCCAGTTTCCGTTGGGCTAACGAGGGCGTGGCAGGAGACGTGGCGCCTTCGCTCCGCCGATCAGGCCGAGCACGAGCAGCCCGGCGAGGAACCCGGCGAGGCCGAATGCGAGCGCCTGGAGCGTTCGATCCCCGTGGAACGCGCCCTGACCCGTCCCCCACGCCACCCATCCGAGGCCGGCCACGAGCGCGCCGAGGACGAGCGCCTTGAGCACTGTGCCGAGCTTGTAGACGAGCCAGGACGGGAGCACCCCGACGATGCCGAGCACGATCGGGAAGACGAGGCGCGTCTTCGTTCCGACGACGGGCAGCACATGACCGTGCGCCACCAGCTCGTGCGCGCCGAGGGTCGCCGCATAGCCCGCGCCGGCACCGGCGAGCGCGAACAGCAGCGCATAGCCGAACGCGCCGAGCGCGCCGGCGAGCCGCGCCGTACGCTCGGCGGACTTCCTCTTCGCGACCCTCGCGGCCTTCTCGGCGGCGGCGACGGCTGCGGGATCGAG
>JAYTOQ010000288.1:0-2957 GCA_043747665.1 Polyangiaceae bacterium
CGCATTCCTCACCGCGCTCGCGATCGGCAGCGTCGTCGCCTGTGGCGGCAGCAACGAGCCGGCGAAGTCGCCCGACACGACCTCGGGCACGATGACCGACACGAGCGGCACCGGCGCGACCGGCACGGCACCGAGCAGCACCGGCGGCATGGGCTCCGGCAGCACGACCGGCTCGGGCATGGGCTCGGGAAGCACGATGGGCTCGGGCATGGGCTCGGGCTCGAACACCGACTCAACGGGCTCTGGCACCGGCAGCACGGGCACCGGCTCGAGCACGGGCGGCACCGGCAGCGCCGGCAGCGGCTCGGGCATGGGCGCCGGCGGCAGCACCGGCGTGACCGGCGGCTCCGGCGCGGGCGGCGCGGGCGGCTCGTCGAGCTCCTCGACGTCGGGCACGAGCGCGTCGGGCAGCGGCTCGACTGGCACTACCGGCAGCACCACCGGCTCGGGCACCACCGGCACGACCACGAAAAAGAAGCCCGCCACGACCGGCACCGGCACCAAGAAGTAAGCGCCGCGCACGCGCGCAGACGTTCGGCGTGACGAGCCGTCGGGACTCCCCCTCCCGGCGGCTCGTCTTTTTTTTGCTCGCGATCCCCGGCGCGCGGTCGCGGCCGGCGACGCACGATGGAGCGCGCGACGTGCGCTCAGCGCGTGACGGCGGGGCCGATCTTCGTGCGCCGCTCGGCGCGACGCACGAGGGCCGGGACGGCGGCCCGTGACGAGCACCAGCTTTCGACCGGACGCCTTCAGCCGCACGAGAGACGCGACGACCTCCGGACGAACCTTGCCGGCCTCGGCGAGGGTGCTGTCGTAGTCGGTAGCGAGCGCGAGGTAGCGAGGTAGTGCATCTGCGCGGCGAACGGCTGCAATGCATATTCCGACGGCGGTGCGCAGCGCGTGGCCGCGACGCGCGCACCTCTTCCCCACCCCGCCACAGTTGTGGCGAGCGTGCCCGACGGATCACCGTCGTTTGCCGCGATTAATGCGCTATTTCACGGTCGAGGCGAGCGCGTCGGATCGGCACGGTCGATGCTGAGCCGCCCCGCGCATGGCTCCGCCCGACGTCGTTTGCCTCTCGCACGTGCCGTGGGGTTTTGCCCTCGAGCGCCCGCGCGAGGTGATGCGACGTTTCGCGCGCGACCGTCACGTCTTCTTCGTGGAGGAGCCGGTAGCCGCGGGGACCGAGCTCCGCACCGTGATGCGAACGGTCGAGCCCAACGTTCACGTCGTCTCGGTCGAGCTCCCGGCCGAGACGAGCGCCGAGGCCATCGAGGTCGCCCATCGCCGGTGCATCGCAGCGCTGGCACGTGATGCCGAGCGCCCGCTGCTCTGGGTCTACGCGCCTTCGGCCATGCGCGCCGCGCGTGATCTCGATCCGTCGCTGCTGGTCTACGACTGCGTCGCCGATCATGCTGCGCGCTCGGGCGCCCGGCCCGAAGAGGCCAGGGACGAGGCCGACCTTCTCGCCCGCGCGGATCTCGTCTTCACCGCCGGCACGTCGCTGTTCGAGGCGAAGCGCGCGCGGAACGTGTCGACGTATCCGCTCCCGAGCAGCGTCGACGCGAGGCACTTCGCGGAGGCCGCGCCGTGCTCGCGCCGCGAGCTCGGCGACCTCCTGGCGCGAGAGCCGCGCGTCGGGTTCCTCGGGCCCATCGACGATCGCGTCGACCTCGGGCTCATCGATCAGCTCGCGGCGGCGCGCCCCGACGTGCAGCTCGTCCTCGCCGGTGGGCTCGCCGGCGTGACCACCTGGGATCTGCCAAACCGGCCGAACGTGCACTGGCTCGGCGCTCGTGAGTACGCGGAGCTGCCGAGGCACGTCGCGTCGTGGGACGTCGCCATCATTCCGTTCCGCACCGATGCCGCCACGCGGCGGACCGAGCCGTCCGGGCTCCTGGCATGCCTCGCCGCCGGCAAGCCAGTGGTCAGCACGCAGCTCGACGAGGTCACGACGCTCGCCGAGCGCGGGCTCGTTGCGATGGTCGAGCCAGGCGGCTTCGTCGACGCCGTCGATGCGGCGCTCCTCGGGGTGCGCGACCCCGTGATCACCGCGATGCGGACCAACGCGGGCGCCGGCCTCGTCGCGCGGACGTCGTGGGACAGGACGTTCCATGCGATGCTGCGGCTCGTGGACGAGGCGGCCTTGGCGCGAGCCTTCGCCACCCGGCGCCGCGACCGCGACCGCGAAAACGAAAGCGACCGTCGCGTGCGGTCGGCCTGAGGTTTCGCGCTGTCTGTTCTTCCGCGCCAGGGCCACCTCGTGCGATGGTGGCGGCCGTAGCGACTGACTCCGGAGAAGCACTCATGATCGTATGGCCTGACGAGAAGCGAATGAAGAGCGAGGGGCGCGACGGCATCCGTCGTTTCCGCGACACGTCCGCGGCTGCCGAGCTCGAAGCATCGAAGGAGCAGTGGACCATCATCTCGTGGCCGTGGACGAGCGAGCCGCCCACGCGGCTGATGCTCGAGAACGCCAATCACGACGTGGTCTCCGTCACGATGACCGAAGGCGGCATGTGGCTGCTCGCCGACGAGGCACGGTCCGCGCACCTCCGCACCGTCGAGTCCCTGGAGCGCGACGCGCGAGGCCTCCCCGGCGAGCGCCCGCAGCAGCCTGGCACCGCGAGCTGAGCGCACCCACAGCGGACTCGAGTCCGCTATCGCTGCGACCTGCCCTCGGGGCGTTCGAGCGGGGGCAGGCGAGATCCACGTCGAGCCGCGCACATAGCGGCAATTTCCACGACGGCACTCCGATTGCTCAGGTCTCGAGCAACCCGATGCCGATACCCCTCGTCCGAGCTCTCGCGCGACGTATGACGGCGGCGCTCTCGCCGCTCGCGAGCGGCGCGGCGATGATCGCCGTCTTGATGATCTCCGCGGAGGCGCGGGCCGATGCGCCGAAGCAAAAGCTGCATGCGAACGCGAACGCGAACGCGAACGCGAACGCGAACGCG
>JAYTOQ010000289.1:0-4150 GCA_043747665.1 Polyangiaceae bacterium
AAGCTCGCGCTCCAGCGCCTCTCCGTCGCCGCCATCACCACCGGCGACGTCACCGAGATGACCATCGAGCACGAGTTCATGAACGAGAGCGACGAGCGCCTCGAGGGCACGTTCCGCTTTCCGCTCCCCGACGGCGCGATGCTCACCGGGCTCGCCATGGAGATCGACGGCAAGCTCATGGACGGCGAGCTCGTCGAGCGCGACAAGGCTCGCAAGGCCTACGAGCAGATCGTCGATCAGATGCTCGACCCGGCGCTCCTCGAGTGGGAGAACGGCCAGACCTTCAAGCTGCGCGTCTTCCCCATCGAGCCGAGGAAGACGAAGCGCGTCGTGCTCAAGGTGGTCGCGCCGCTCCATCGCTCGGCGGACGGGCTCTTCTTCGCGTATCGACCGCCCACCGGCGACGGCGGCGTCTCGCTCGGCAACGTGAGCCTCAACGTCGACGGCAGGTCCATCAGGACGCGCAACAGCGGAGGCAACAGCGGAGGCGGAGGCGGAGGCGCTCGCGCCGCGTCGGGTGAGGTCCTCGTGAAGGTGGCGGACATCGCGCCGGCCGCGCTCGTGGAGCGCACCAGCGACGGTGCCTACGTCTTCGCGCACGTCGATCCGTCGTTCGGCAGCGGCGCGCCCGCCGTCGCGACGAAGGGCCAGGCGCTCATCGTGATGTGCGATCGCTCGCGCAGCATGCTCGAGGCGCGCGCGCTCCAGACACGCACCGCATCGCTCTTGCTCTCCAAGCTCGACGCGCGGGATCGCTTCACGGTCGTGACCGGTGACGTCAAGACGCGCACGCTCGGCCAAGGCCTGCACGAGCCCACGGAGACCGAGCGCGCCGCGGCTGCGGCGTTCATCGACGGCGTCACGCCGGACGGCGCGAGCGATCTCGGAAAGATCTTCGCCGCGGCGGGTGACGTCGCGAAGGAGGCCGTGAAACAAGGCCTCGAGCCGGCCTTCGTGTACATCGGCGACGCCACGCCGACGTGGGGCGAGACCCGCGCGACCGAGCTCCAGCGCATCGCCGGCGAGGCCTTCGGCGGCGCGCCGTTACACGTCGTCGTGCTCGGCAAGTCGTCCGACGAGGCCACCGCGCGTGCGCTCGCCTCCGCCACGCACGGCCGCATGCTAAGCCCCAAGACCGACGAGGACGCACAGCGCGTCGCCGAGCAGATCGTCCGTGCGCGCATCACGCGTCGCATCGAGGACGTGAAGCTCGTCGCCGCTGACGGCATCGACGTGCCGCTCGCGGTGCCGAGCACCGTCTACGAGGGCGACGACATCACGCTCGCGGCCTTCGTCCCCAAGGACAAGGAGAAGGAGGCCCTCGGCATGAAGCTCACCGGCACCATCGCCGGTCAGCCGTTCGAGAAGGCCATCGCGTTCGCCTCGGCGCAGAGCGCACGCGACGTCGGAAAGCGCTGGGCAAAGGCCCGCATCGAGCAGCTCGAGCACGACGGCGACGCGCACAAGGAGGCCATCGTGAAGACCAGCCTCGATCACGGCGTGATGAGCCGCTACACGTCGTTCCTGGTCCTCGAGAGCGAGGAGGCCTACGCACGCTTGCAGATTGCACGGAAGGCGAAGGCCGCGAGCGACGGCGAGGCCCGCGTGAGCGGCAAGGACCTCGAGGGCAACGGCGACGGTCGTACGGCGAGCATCAGCCCCGATCACCTCCAGCCCGGCGACCCCGAGGTGCGCATCCCCGCGCCTGCCGACGCGCAGAGCGTGGTCGTGGTGTTCCCCTTCGGCGAGACCAAGAGCGCCGCCTGGGAGAACGATGCGCACGCTGCGCAGAGCGGCACCGGCTGGTGGGTGGCGCGCTTCCTCGTCGACGCGCACACGCCCGACGGCACGTACGAGATCGTCGTGCGCATCACGCATCACGACGGTCGCGTCGAGATCATGAAGCTGCCTTACGTCGTCGACACGCAGCGTCCCAACCTCGACGTGACGGTGCGGGCCAAGCGGAACGGGGCGTTCGAGATCCACGCCACGCAGAAGCTCACGCAGGCCGAGATCGACGCGCAGAGGCCCAACGCCGTCGGCACCATCGAGGAGAAGCGGCTGCGCTATGCGAGCGTGCTCACCGATGCCAAGCGCGTCGAGGTCCGCGCGCCCGACGGGCAGCTCCTCACGCTCACGCATCTTCGCCTCGGCGAGTTCATCGGGACGTGGACGCCGATCGGGGCGGTCGCTCCGCACGGGAAGCTGCGGCTCGTTGCGGTGGACCGGGCGTTGAACGAGCGGGCGATCGAAGTGGAGCTGCCGTGAGACGATCCGGCTGGAAAGCAGCGACTCTGGCGATGGTGATGGTGGCAGGCGCGGAGGCGCACGCCAGGGCCGACGCGAACGCGAACGCGAACGCGAATGCGTATGTGGCCAGGCGGACGCTCACGGCGCTCGATGATGCGCGCGCATGTCAGCCGCTCGCTCACCGCGGATTCGCGGTGGCCACCGGTGGCGGGCTCGCGATCGTCGCGACGGACGGGACGTCGCGCTCGCTCACGTCGATCGACGGGCTGCCCGAGACGCGCGTGCACGCGGTCGTCGAGCAAGGAAACGGCGTCTGGGTCGGCACCGAGGCAGGCGCCGCGTACGTGTCGTTCGACGCCCCCGCGCCGCGCGTGACGCGGACGGCGCTGACGGCGCCCGTGCACGTCGTCTATGTGAGCGGCAGCGGCGCGATCTACCTCGGCACGCGCGGGGCGGGCGTCTTTCGCCTCGCGGCCGCCGACGCCAGGCCCGAGCTCCTTCGCAGCAGCGTGACCGGTACGCACGCGACCGCGATTGCCGAGAAGGACGGCGTCGTCTACGTCGCTTACGCCGACGGTCCGCTCGCGAAGCTCGACGGCGGCATCCTGAAGGGCGTCGACCGCAGCCCGACGCACGGCCAGTCGCTCGCCGTCATCGGCAGCGAGCTGGTGCTCGGCGATCTCGAGGGCCTCTACCGCGTCGACAGCACCAGCGTCACCGGCACCGGCATCACGAGCGGAGTCACGAGCGGAGTCACGAGCGGCGTCACGTCGATCGCGTCCGTCGATGCACGCGGGATCGCCGCCAGCGGTACCTCGATGCTCGTCGCCACCTATGGCGCAGGCCTCATGACCGGCAGCACGCGCGGCGCGCTCCGCACCGATCCCGTCGTCCCGAAGCTCGCGCGATCGGTCACCGTGCGCGGCGATGCGCGCTGCGTCGCTACCACCGAGGGCGTCTACGTCGCCGATGGCGCGACGGGCGCGACGGGCGCGGGCAGCGCGTTCCACAAGGTGGCTCTCGGCGGACCCACCTCGAATGACGTGACGGTGATCGCCGCGAACGAGCGCGGCACGCGCGTCGCCATCGGCACCTTCGACAGCGGCGCGTCGATCTCCGAGGGCGGCGTCCTCCGCCGCGTCCACGGCCTCGACCGCAACGAGACCATCAGCGGCTTTGCCTGGCAGGGCGATCGCCTCTGGGTCGCCACCGCCCACGGCCTCGTGCGTGTGGACGGCGACGGCACGGCGCGTCGCTTCACCTCGCACGACGGGCTGCCGAATTCCTATGCGCGCGCGATTCATGTACTTTCCACGGGTCGTGTCCTCGTCGGGACCGACGCCGGCGCAGCATTCGTCGACGGCGAGCGCGTCACGCCTCTTCTCCCGTTCAAGAAGGACCTGGCGGTGCCCATCGCTTCACCCATGCACGCGACGTGGGCGCTCGCGTCTGCCGACGACGGGACGCTCTACCTCGGCACCGCGGCGGGCCTCTATTTCGGCAAGGACGGGCACTTCGAGCGCGCGTCGCTGGCGAGCGGCGACCTCGAGGACGACTGGGTCACGGCGCTCGCGGTCGACGGACGCGACGTCTACGCGGGCACGTACTCGAAGGGCGTCACCAGGCTTCACTTCGAGGATCAGAAGCACGTCGCGACCCAGCTCGGCGGAGGCTACGTGAACACCGGCGGTCTGCTCCTCGAGGGCGGGAGGCTCTACGCCGCCACGATGGAGCACCTTCTCGTCCGATCGCCGAGCGACGCCGGATGGCAGACGATGCCTGCCGCGGCGCCGGGACGCGACGTCACGGCCGTTCGATTCGTCGGCTCAGAGCTCTGGATCGCGAGCCGTCGCGGCATCGGGATCGCGCCCGCGCCCGCGCCCGCGCGCTGAGCTTGCGC
>JAYTOQ010000290.1:0-2040 GCA_043747665.1 Polyangiaceae bacterium
AAGGACGGGATCCTCGATGACCAGTCACTCGCGAGACGCGCTCGTCGACCGCGCGCGTAGCGCAGATTCGTTGACGAGCGCTTCACGCTCCGCAGCAAGCGCCTTCATCGCCGAGCGCGCGAGCCCGAAATGCTCTTCCATCGCATCGAAGTAGTCTTCGCGCGCCAGACGCAGCACGCGGCTTTTCGTGATGGCATGCGCTTCGAAGCCGAGCTCCTTCGACGTCGCCGCGCGTGAGCCGAAGACGAGCGTGCCCGGCCCGAACGTCTCCTCGGGCACGGACGCGGCGGTGGTCGCGGCAATCGCTCCGCTGACCGTGACGAACATCGCGTCGTTGTGCTCGCGCGCCACGATCACTGCTCCCGCATCGACCTCCATCTCCACCGCATGTGCGGCGAGATCGAGCAGCGCCTGCGCCTCGGCCTGCGCGAAGAGACGCACGCCGCGGAGCAAGAACACGCGGTCGACGAGCGCTAGCTCTCCCTTCGGCGACAGCGCCGCCGGAGAGGACGCTGGCGCATCGAGCACGACGGCGCCTCCAACGATGGCCGCGCGCAGGTCGTGAATGCCCTGCGCGAGGCCCTCGATGCCGCGCAACATGAGCTCGAAGTTGTCCTCGAGCATGTCGAGCCAGTCCGTCGCCGGCATGCGAAGGAGGTGCGTGTCCTTGGTCGCCGTCGCCGTGCGCGTCCTGGGGCGATCGAGCGTGAGGTCGATGGTTCCGATCAGCGAGCGCTCGCCGAGCGTCCATGGCGGCACGCCGGCGGCGGCGAGCATGATCTCACCGTACACGACGAAGTAGTGCGCGGTCGTGGGCTCGCCTTGCCGGTAGAGCGCGTCGCCGGCGCGGAGATGCACGTCGTCCATGTTGCGCGCGAGCCGATGCGTCGCCCACGCGACGTTCTCCGGAGGAAGCCCCGACATGAAGCCGGCGAGGAAGATCTCGCGCACGAGGCGCGCGGACCGCTCGCCACCGCTCGCGACGCCGGGGCTCGCGACGCCGGCGCTCGCCACACCGGGGGTCGTGACGACTCCAGTCATGAGGCCACTGCTTCCAGCGGCACTTCGAGCCTGTGGCGCGAGAGGTTCGCGAGCCCGACATCGCGATCCTTGGCGAGCGCTGCGAGCGCCGCTGCGCGGTCGTGCGGATACGAGCCCAGCCAGGTGGCAGCGCGACGGACGCGCACGATCGGCTCGAGGTCGTCCACCACGAGACGAAAGAGCTCGCGCAGCTCGCGTTGTCTGGATCCCGCGAGGAGGGTGTCGAGGAACTCGCCGGCGTTGGAGCGGGCACGCCGGTCCTTGGACTTGGCTGCAGTATGCACGCGATGGATGTCCTCGCGTCGGTACGCGATCTTCAGCAAGCGAAACGCCCGCTCCAGCGCCTGTGTCTGCTTGTCGGCGAGGAGGTCGCGCAGGAGCTGCTCCGTCTGCGAGGTGGCTCCCATGCCTTGTTTCATGGGCGTTTCAGGATCGTCAGGATGGAGAGCCACGCTGAGCGCGGTGATTCGCAGATGCTCGACGAGGCTCCTTCGCGCCTCCTTTTCGACCTTGCGGCGATCGACCTTGACGTCGGACGACGCGACGATGTGCCCGAGGCTGCGCAGCACCTTGTAACGAACGAAGCCGTCGGGCTCGTCCTGGAGGCGCGTCATCAGGAAGTCGCACGCGCGCTGGGTCTGGAAATCGGCGATGGTCCGCGGGAGGTGCGCGCGCACGCGTCGTTCGGTGTGCTCGTCGATGGTCGCCGCCTCGAGCGCCTCCAGCGCTTCCTCGCCCATCGCGACGAGCGCTTGCCGGATCGCCTCGCGCGCGGGCCGCGTCCCGAGCAACGCAACGCAGAACGGGATGTAGCGCGGATCATGCAGCGCCTTCATGGCGCGCGCGAGCAGCGTCATGTTCAGCTCGGAGTGCGCGAACGTCCGGCTGCGTGCAAGGGCGAGAACGACCGACGTCGCGCGAGGGTCGGCAGCATCGGCGATGGCCGTGAGGAGGACGCGTCGCTTCGCGTCGCCGGGCTCGCCGCGCTCCTCGAGCATC
>JAYTOQ010000291.1:0-2589 GCA_043747665.1 Polyangiaceae bacterium
GGCGCGGGCGGGACTTCGCCAAGGCGGATCGGGCCGCCGCCCAGGGTGCTCCACCCCTTGCGGAGGATGCGGACATCGCTCGGCGAGGCGGGCAAACCGCAAGGAAGGGCCGATTCGCCGCGACGAGAATGACGCTCGCCCGATTAGCGCTACACTCTCCGGTCATGGAGCTCAGCGAAGACGCCACCCGCTCGATCGTCGCGCACCTCGCGCATCTGCGCGCCGAGTACGGCGAGGTCCTCGAGAAGCCCGATCTCGTCGAGCCGAACGGCGACTACTTCCCGGACGAGTTCGCGCTCGAGCCCAAGGGCATCGAGCGGTTGATGCGCCGCATGATGACCTACGCGCCCCTCGCCAGCGATCTCGACGTGCAGCTCGGGTTCGTCGAGCCCGACGACGAGGCCAAGGCTGGCGGCGCCTGCGGCAGCGGCGCTTGCGCGCCCGGTGACAAATCCAAGAGCGTCATCATGAGCGGCGCCGTCGAGACCGACGACGGCTACGGCGTCGTGCTCGCCACCGCCGACGTCGGCGAGCCGAAGATCCTCACCGCTTCACTCGCACGCGCCATGGGACGCCTCGTTCTCTTCGAGGCCGACGAGGACGTCGACCCCCGCGACGAGGGCGCGCTCTCCGAGCTCACCGCGGTCGCCTGCGGGCTCGGCGTCATCCTCCTCAATGGGGCGTCCGTCTACAAGAAGGGCTGCGGAGGAGTTCGCCAGCACCAGGGCACCTTCCTCGGCGTGCAGGAGCTCGGGCTCGCCTGCGCGCTCTTCGTCCGCGCCACCGACGGCAAGCCCAGCGCCGTCCGCCGCCATCTCGCGGTCACGCAACGCGAGGCCTTCGACGTCGCGCTCGACTGGGTCGACGGTCAACCGAAGCTCGTACGCGCGCTCACGAAAGATCCGGCGTCCCTTGCCGATGGCATCTTCACCATCGAGGAGAAGAAGGGCCTCCTCTCCCGCCTCCTCACGCGGAAGCGCGACGACGACATGCCCGACGCCGCATCGGCCATCTCCGTCAAGCCCAAGGAGCGCTCGGAAGAGGAGCGCCGCCGCATTGCCGAGACGCGCGCGCTGGTCGAAGAAGCGCTCGGCGAATAGCGGCGCCACGCCGCCACGCCACGCCGCTACCCACGCCGGGGCGGCGGCATCGGAAAGACATGCTCGACCTCTATACCGCCGCGACTCCCAACGGAAAGAAGGTCCCCATCCTGCTCGCCGAGCTGGGGCTTCCGTACGAGCTGCACTTCATCGATTTTTCGAAGAAGGAGCAGAAGTCCGCGGCCTTCGTCGCGATCAACCCCAACGGGAAGATTCCAGCGCTCGTCGACAGCAAGGGCGAGAACGGAGCGCGCGTCGTCCTCTTCGAGTCCGGCGCGATCCTCCATTACCTCGCCGAGCGTGCGGGAAAGCTCCTCGGGCACGACGCTGCGGGACGCGCGGAGGTGATGTCGTGGCTGTTCTGGCAGGTCGGCGGGCCCGGCCCCATGTTCGGCCAGGCCGCCTCGTTCAGTCGCGAGCAGCCACCGAACAAGCCCGCCGCCGAAAAGTTCCTCAACGAGTCGAAGCGGCTCGCAACGGTTCTCGACGATCGCCTCGAGCATCGCCAGTACATCGCCGGCGACTACTCGATCGCCGACATCGCTTGCTATCCTTGGTTCGAGGGCATCACGAAGTTCGAGGCGAGCATCATCGACGGCCTTCCGAACGTCGAGAGCTGGATGCGTCGCATGGCGGATCGGTCGGCGGTTCAGAAGGGCATGCGCCTCGGGCGCAACGAGTGAGACGCCACTAGCGCGCCTCGCGAGAGAGCCTCGCAGCCGTCTGACTAGAGCGTGTGCGTCGCCGTCATCAGGACCGGAATGGGCGCAGGACTCGGGGTCTTGACGTCCCGGCTCCACGTCGCCGCCTCCAGCTTCTCGATGAGCGTCGCGATGCTCTTCCGCGCAGAGCCCTCGTTCGCGAGCCGGAGTCGCTGCGCGCCGACGAACGCATCGCCCACCGTCGCGGTGTAAGGCGCAATGACCTCCTCGTCGAGGACGACGGCGCCGGTCGCCATGTCCTTGAGCGTGTAGCGGATTTGCGACGTCACCTTCATGTCCATGCCGAAGAACGGCTGCTTCAGCGCGATGAGCTGGGCGGTCACGACGTACTTCGCGTGCGGGTCGTCGGAGAGCAGGCCGGCCTTGCGAAGCGAGCTGACGAGCGCGCGTTTGAACGCCGGGTTGTCGATCTGCGAGACGCCCCACATCGCGTCGGTCTTCTCGCCGCCGGTGACGACGCCGACCGTCACCGACTTCGCGACCTCGGGACCGGCGGGCGTCTTCAGGTCAGCCGCCTTCACCGTCATGCCCTGGGCGGTGGCGCCGGAAGCGCAGCCGCCGAGGAACATCGCCGCGATCAGGAAGAGCGAGAAGACACCGGTGAACGAGGAGCCACTGTTTGCCATGGGGCCCCGTCGGCCGCCGCTCCAGGCAGTTGCGCGAATTCACCAAAAGCCTTAAAAAATATCTTTTGTCAGCGCGCCGCGCGCTGCTCCGCGGGTTTGTCGGCCCGCGAGAGTTCGATGGGTGATGCCAGGGTGTCCTAG
>JAYTOQ010000292.1:0-3475 GCA_043747665.1 Polyangiaceae bacterium
CGATGAGCACGCTCTCCAAAGAAAAACTCGCCAGCGCCGCCACCATCGCTCGAGGCCTCGCCATCGACGCGGTCCACGCCAGCCAGAGCGGCCACCTCGGCCTTCCGCTCGGCTGCGCCGAGATCGGCGCCGTGCTCTACGGTCATGCGCTCTCGCATTGCCCGAATCATCCCGAGTGGCTGAACCGCGATCGCTTCGTGCTCTCGGCCGGCCACGGCTCGATGTTCCTCTACAGCTGGCTGCACCTCAGCGGCTACAAGGAGATGACCCTCGACGAGGTGAAGCGCTTCCGGCAGCTCAACTCGAAGACGCCGGGTCACCCCGAGCTCACGCATGCGCCGAGCGGCGTGGAGACCACCACCGGGCCGCTCGGGCAGGGCATCGCGAACGCCGTGGGCATGGCGGTCTCGGAGAAGATGGCGGCGGCGCGCTTCAACACGAAGGAGCACGCCATCTTCGACCACCACATCGTCTGCCTCGCCGGCGACGGTTGCATGCAGGAGGGCGTGGCGCTCGAAGCGATGGAGTTCGCCGGGCACCAGAAGCTCGACAACCTGATCCTGATCTACGACTCCAACGCGGTCACGCTCGACGCAATGGCGGAGGCCACGCAGAGCCTCGACGCCGCCAAGCGCTTCGAAGCGCTCGGCTACGACGTCGTCACCGTCGACGGTCAGGACATGAATCTCTTTCACGACGCGTTCGAGCGCGCCAAGAAGGCCGGCAGCGGCAAGCCGCAGCTCATCATCGCGAAGACGCTCATCGGCAAGGGTATCCCCGAGGTCGCGGGGACGCAGAAGGCGCACGGCGAAGGCGGCGCGAAGTTCGCCGACGAGGCGCGCAAGAACCTCGGCCTCCCCGCCGAGCACTTCTTCGTCTCTCCCGAGGTGAAGGCGTACTTCGCCGAGCACGGCAAGACGCTCGATGCCGCCTACGACACGTGGAAGAAAACCTTCGACGCGTGGAAGGCCGCGAACCCGAAGCTCGCCGACGAGCTCGCTACCTCGTCGGCGTACACGCACACGCTCGCCGGTGACACCGCGCAGAAGACCCCGGACATCGCCGCCATGTTCGCGGCGGTGCCGGAGTTCCCCGCCGACACCAAGATCGCAACGCGCAAGGCGGGCCAGGACGTCCTCCAGCCCCTCGCGAAGCAGAACACGCTGCTCATCGGCGGTAGCGCCGACCTCTACGGCTCGACCCTCAACTACATCGGCGATCTCAAGGCCGGTGACGACGACTTCAAGCCGAACCACCGCACCGGGCGCAACATCCGCTTCGGGATCCGCGAGCACGGCATGTGCTCGATGATGAACGGCATCGCGGCGCACGGCATCTTCCGTCCCAGCGGCGCCACGTTCCTCGTGTTCGCCGACTACTGCCGCCCCGCGCTGCGTCTCGCGGCGCTCAGCCATCTCGCGCCGATCTACATCTTCACGCACGACAGCGTCGCCGTCGGCGAGGACGGCCCGACGCACGAGCCGGTCGAGACCATCCCGGCCCTCCGCCTCATCCCGAACTTCGACGTGGTCCGCCCGGCCGACCCCGAGGAGACGACGGGCGCCTTCGTCGCCGCGCTCTCGCGCACCGATGGCCCCACGTTGCTCGCGCTCTCGCGCCAGGTGCTGCCGCTCCTCACCGACATTCCGGTCAAGACGCGCCGCGAAGGCGTCCTCAAGGGCGGCTACATCGCGAAGAAGGAGACGGGTCCGCTCGAGACCATCCTCATGTCGGCGGGCAGCGAGCTCCAGCACGCGCTGAAGGCGGCCGAGACGCTCGGCGCCGGCACGCGCGTCGTCAGCATGCCGTGCTTCGCGCGCTTCGATCGCCAGCCGGCGGCGTACCGCGAAGAGATCCTCCCGCGAGCCTGCCGCCGTCGCGTCTCCATCGAGGCCACGGTGACGGCGAGCTGGTCAAAGTACGTCGGCCTCGACGGCGTCACGATCGGGATCGACCGCTTCGGTCTGTCGGCGCCGGGCGCGACGGTCATGAAGGAGCTCGGCATCACCGCCGAGCACGTGCTCGAGGCCGTGAAGTCGCTCCCGAAGGCCTGAACGCTCCCGAGCGCCGTGGCGGCGGAGACCCATGGGAGGTCTCGCACTGTCGGTCCGTACGTGGGACGCGCGAGCGACATCATGTGCCAGTCGCTGTCCGGATGGATCGCGAAGAGGTCGAGAACACCGTCCTCGTCGAAGTCGGCCGTCGCGCCGGGCAGGATTCCCTGACCGGTCGGCGTGGCCCGCCCGGCGCCGCCGCCCGTCGAATCCATGAGGCCCACGACGTCGTCTTTCACGTGGGCGAGGTGCTCGGTCCACCAAGTCGCTCTCCTGCCCTCCGATTCGAGATGGACGAAGAACAATGACGAACGGCCGTCAGCGGAGAGCGCGAGGGGAACTACTGTGTTCCGGCCACCGGGCTCGCTTCACAGAGCGCCGGCGCCGTCGAGGGACGCGGGAGAGGCGCGGGAGAGGCGCGGGAGCGGCCGCGCACCCGACGACAAAGAGAGGTCAGTCGGAAAATCGATGCGACCTCGGCCCTGCTGCGCGCTCTCCACTGCATGCAGCCGCGTTCGGTCGTCGCCCTCGCTCTGACGGCACTGCTCGCGACGTCCGCCGTCGGGTGCGGCGTCGAGCAGCTGCCGGCCGCACGACCGCCCTCGGGAACGTTGCCTGCCGAGGTCGAGATGCCTCCCGAGCCTCCGCCGCCAGGCCGTGGTCGCGTCATCCTCGACACGGACGGCGAGCCCGCGCGCGTGGTCGAGATCACCGGTGGCACGGTGCGCGCGCGCGGGACCGGCGTGCTGACCGCCGACGCCATCGGCATCAAGCCGCTGTGCACGACGCCGTGCGTCGTCGATCTGACGTACGGGTCGCATCCGATCGTCCTGCGCTCCATGTCCGACGAGACGCACCAGAGCGAGACCGAGCTCGATGTCGGCGCACGCGCGAAGGTCTTCCGGCACACGCTGGGCGAGCGGACGGACGGGGGCGGGCTCCGCGTGGTCGGCGCCTCGATGCTCACGCTCGGGATCCTCGCGGTCGTCGCAGGCACCGTGCTGTGGACGGCGGGCACCACGAGCAGCCGAGGCTCGCCGAGCCTCGCGACGAACGGCGAGGTGCTCACGATGGGCGGCGGAGGAGGCGTCCTTCTGTCCATCCCGTTCCTGGTGATGGGTCGCCCGACGGAGCGCCCGGGGTCCACGACGCAGTGGAGCCTTCCCGGGACGCCGCCGGCCGCGCGCGTGCAGACATGGCCGCCTCAGGCGCCCGCGTCTGCCGCGCTCGATCGACTGTAGCTACGTCGCTGCTAGCGCGCGCTCAACGCGCGGTCACTTCGGGCCCATGCCCTCGACGAGACAGGCGGCGGAGCAGCCGTCACCGTTGGTGCGGTTGCCGTCGTCGCATTGCTCGCCGCCGTTCTTCACGCCGTCGCCGCAGCGCGGGCCGAGCACGCACTCGGTCGTGCAGCCGCCGTA
>JAYTOQ010000293.1:0-13060 GCA_043747665.1 Polyangiaceae bacterium
CGCGTCAGGTTCGATGTGCGTTCGAACTGCCCCGGTATCGCGTGCGAGCCCGGCGCGAACAGCTCGGTGAGCGGTCCCGCGAACAGCACGCCGAGCGCCGACACCACGAGCAACGCCACCAGCGAGATCCCGCGCGCGCGGGCGAAGAAGGCGCGGCCCTCGGCGTCGCCGCCCTTCGCGAGACGCGCGCTCAGCACAGGGACCACCGCGCTCGACACGGCGCCTTCGGCGAGGAGCTGGCGCAGCGTGTTGGGTATCGTCAGCGCGACGGCGAACGCGTCGGTCTGCGCGCGCGTGAAGAGCGCGGCGATCGCCATGTCGCGACCGAAGCCGAGCACGCGCGACGCGAGCGTCCCGGCGCCCACCACACCGGCGCGCCCCACGAGCTTCTCGCGCTCCGACTTGCCCTCGGCCGCGCGCTGCGCGGCTTCGGTCCCGCCGTCGCTGCCGGTGCCTGGTCCCACCACGTCTGCCCGATCTCGAAGGTCAGGAACGCGGAAGCTCGCCGCGCTCTTCCTTCGCGACGCCGGGCCGGCACGCGTCGCAGTGGCACAGCGCGCGGAGGTACTTGTACGAATAGAGGCCGCTCGAGTGGCCGTCGAACCAGGTGAGCTGCAGCGCGTAGTTGCCGACGGGATCGATGGCGTCGAGCTCCATCTGGATGTCCGACGTGGGCTTCACGAACTTGATGGTTCCTTCGTGACCCTGGCATCCCGCGCACGGGCAGTACCCGCGGAGGACGTCGTGCGGATAGACGCCCTTGTGCCCGTCGGCCCAGTCGATCTCGGTGGTCTTTGCGCCGCGCGGCGAGCGCACCGCCTTTGCCTTTTGGCGCGGATCCATCGTCACTTCTTGGGGGCGTCCATGCGCGCGCGGAGGTCGTCGATCTGCATCATGCCGGCGGTGGCACCGACCGCCGAGATGGCCTTGGCGCCGAGCTGGTGCCCGACTTCCATCGCGCGGGACCACAGCTTGGGGTCCTTCCACTCCGCCGAGCCGGGCTTGGCGGTGGAGCGGACGAGCACGGCGACCAGGCCAGCCATGAAAGCATCACCCGCACCCGTGGCATCGATGCATCGTACACGCTTCGTCGGGAACGTGACCTGACCGTGGGGACCGACGCACGCAGCGCCGTTCTCGCCGCGCGTGAGCACCCAGGTCGCGCCCTTGGCGTTTTCCTCGAGCCATGTCATGCCGCGCTTGCCGGCGAGCGCGCCGAGGTCCTTCTCGGAGCCCTTCACCACCACCGCGCGCGATGCGAGCTCGGCGGCGCCGGCCTTCATGGTCTCGACGTCGTCCCAGAGATGCGCGCGGAGGTTGAGGTCGACGACGAGCGAGCCCTTCGCCTTCGCGAGAGCATCGAGGAACTTCATGGTCCCGGAACGGAGCGCGGGCAACATGCTCGTCGAGCAGATGACCGCATAGCGGACCTTGGCCATGCCCGCCGACACGTGGCTCTCGTCGAAGGTCAGATCCGCGGTGCCCTGGCGGTACGGGATAAACGTGGGCTCGCCGGACGCGTCTCGGGTGACGAACGTGATGCCGGTGCGACGTCCCTTGAGGCGCGCGACGTGAGCGACGTCCACGCCGTCGGACGCGAGGTGCGCCTTCAGCGCCTCGCCGAGCTTGTCGTCGCCGACGCCGCCGATGGCGGCCACCTTGACGCCCAGGCGAGCGAGCACCGTCGCGACGTTCGCGGACGCGCCGCCGAGCTCGCGGCGGAAGGTCCGGGCGATCGGCTCCTTGTCCTTCCCCTCCTTCGCGTCGGCCTCGAAGAAATCCCAGAGCAGCTCACCGAAGCAGGCGACGTCGTTAACCGTGGTCATCGATGTCCCGAGGGTACCCTTCACTTCGCCGAGTGCGGATCGAAATCCGCGTGCGCGCTCATCGCGTCCTCGGCGATCGCGATGAGCTCGCTCGCCTGGGCCGGGCTCATCACGAGGCCGGGCTCGCGCGCCTGGGCCCGTAGCGCGAGCGCCCGCAGCTCTCTGCCGATGGTGCGGCGCGCGCCTCCACAGGTCATGCAGACGAGCCCTCCGCCGGCGGCGTCGACGAACGCCGGCCGCCCGTCCGGACAGGGCTTTCCGCAGCGAACGCAGCGCTCGAAATCGATCGCGTACCCCACATCGGCGAGGAGCCCGAGGCCAAAGACCGCGAGGTGCTGGAGCGGCGGAAACTGCGCGTCGAGGACGTCGAGGAGCGCGCGCAGCGAGTCCCACGCCGAGAGCTCCGGCGTCCGCGCAGGGCAGAGATGGCGGACCCAGCGCAGGGCCCGGCCGGCGGCATCCATGAGATCGAGATCCGACACGATGCCTTCGCGCGGCCGAACGATCCGCGCCTCCTTGAGGACGCACAGCTCCTTGCCCTTGTCGTCGAGGACGATGGACAGCTCATGGATGGGCTCGAGCGCGCCGCCGAAGCGCTTCGTCGACCGACGCGCGCCGCGGATCATCGCCGACAGCTTGCCGTCGGTCTCGGTGAAGAACGTCGCGATGAGATCCGCCTCGCCGTAGGCGACGCTGCGCACGAGCAGCGCGGCGGACTCGATTCGCTTCACCCCGTCGTGATAGCGCCGGGCGCGCTCGACGGCACCATCGACAGCTCCGGCGGCATGTCACGACCGCGCGGCTTGAGGACGATGGAGAGCGCGAGCGTGAAGAGGATGAGCAGGAGCACGAGCGCGATGGCGACGCCGAAGCGGCGGCTCTGGCCTTCGCGTGCAGCATGGACCGGCGACGAGACGGGCAGCGGGATCACGTCCTGGGCGCCGACGCGCCGGCTGGCGGCGTAGCGGGCCACCACGTCAGCGGGCACGAGGCCGACCGTCTGGGCGTACGACTTCAGGAAGCCCTTCACGAAGACTTCTCCGGGCAGATCGTCGAAGTGATCCTGCTCGATGGCCTCGAGCGTGCCCTGCGGGATGCGCGTGACGCGTGAGACCTCGGCGAGGCTCATGCGCTTCTGCTCGCGCTGGTGGCGCAAGGTGGTTCCGACGGTGTCGATGCTCACGTCGTCCTCGTCATGGGCGTACGGCCGATGCGGCCAGCGGGGGTGGAGCTCACGGGTTGGGCGAGCTCGCGTGGGGGGTAGCGGTGGCAGGAGAGCTCGACGACGCGGGGGCGGCGCTGCCGCCGAGCGTCTGGATGCAGAGCTTTCCAGTGGAGGTCTCGACCGAGATGTCCCGGCACTTCTCGCAGTCCTTCTTCCATTCGGCGTTGTGGCTGCGGCTCCGGATGCGGCAGCGACCCCACCACGCGTCCTGGAGGCCCTCGCAGGCCGGGTCGGCGGAGACCGCGTTCGTGAAGCTGGCGTCGGCGTTGGGGAGATCGCCCTTCTTCTCGTACGCGAGCCCGAGGCGGTGGTGCCCGACGCAGAAGCGCGGCTCGGCGACGGCGTTCTTCAGCGAGACGATGGCGGCGTCGACCTGGCCGTCACCGAGCTGCGCGGCCCCGAGGTTGCCCCATGCGAAGTACGGATGGACGTACGCAGGGTCCTTGGTGAGCGGCTCGAGGATCGTGATGGCCTCCTTGCAGCGCTTCTCGTCGACGAGGACCTGACCGAGCAGGTTGGTGGCGTCGCGGAAATCCGGCTTCGCCTTGAGGGCGCCGCGGGCGTACTTCTCGACCTCCGTGAGGTGGCACTCCGGTGACTCGAGACCACGGTTGCTCGAGCAGAACGACAGATGGATGACGGCGACGAAGTACTGCGCCTTGTCGTTGTCCTCGTTAAGGGTGATCGACTTCATCGCGTGGTCGAGCGCGGCGCGCGGGTTCCCCTTCTCGAAGAGATCGCGCGCGAGGTCGTACTCGGAGTCGCTCTGCCGCTCGACGCTCTGGGCGTTGGGGTTCTGGCTGCCCTTCCCGGTACACGCCACCAGTGCCAAAGCCGCCACCAGCGCCAACGCCACGAGAGGCAGAGCCGCGAGCGCACTTCCACCTGCGAGAAGGCGACGCAGCTGCGAACCCATGCCGCTCTCGCGCGACGAGGCGACGGGGAGCGTGAGGGGAGCTAGTACTGCAGCTCGGAACTGGGACGAGCGCGACCGCATGGAACTCGGGATGCATGGCTCTATTCCGCCTAGGAACCGCCGTCAACCCTGAACAGTCACGTTGCAAGTCCTCGGAGTCGCTACGTTTTTCGGCTGCATCAACCGTCAAGTGACACTTTCACTGACGCGGTGCGTAGGTGCGTAGGTGCGTAGGTGCGTAGGTGAGTAGCGGCGCGTCGTGCGCAGCTTAGTCACCGTTCGCCGCGGAGCTCTTCCTTGGATCCGAGAAGGCCGTAGAGCCGGCGCAGGGCATCGAGGTCGGGGATCTCGACCCGTTCACCGACGATCTTCAGGTACTGCTGATCGCGGAGGCGCTGCACCGCACGCTTCACGGTGTCCACGTCGAGGCCCACGCGGCTCGAAAGCTCCACGGGCGACACGGTCAGGTCGGCGGGGCCGGACGTGGCCCGGGCCATCTTGAGGAGGGCGCTGATGACCTTCGACTGGGTGTCGCGGAGCATCAGGACCTCGATCTGGTCCTCCGCGTCGCGGAGCCGCCGGACGAGCTGCGTCAGGATGCGCTCCGAGAGCGTCGGGAAGCGCTCTACGATCTGACGGAGCGCGGCGCGGTCGAGGACGAGCGCGATCCCCTCCGAGAGGGCCACCGAGGTCGACGAGCGAACGGCGCCGTCGAGGAGCGCGCCCTCGCCGAAGAGGTCGCCGGCGCGCAGCACCGAGAGGCTGCGCTCCACCATGCGGACGCGCTTGAGCAGGCGGATCCGGCCGCTGTGGAGCAGGTAGACCTCCGTCGCGGGATCACCCTCGCGGAAGAGGATTTCCCCCTGCGCGAAGGGCTTGCCGTACTGCTCGAGGAGCAGGCGGGTCGGCGCGTCGAGCGACTCTTCGAGGTCGACGAGCGTGTCACGGCCCCGGGTCTCGCCCGCTCGCGGGACGTCGTTGCCGCGAGGATCCTGCGCCACGGTGTCGACGATAGAGGATCCGCGAGGGGGTCTCAAACTTTGGCGGGGGCCCATGCGGCGTGGTCGAATGGCTGCGTGACAACTGGCAGGGCGGCGCGCGAGCAGCGCACCACGAAGGAAACGAAGATCGACGTGGCCGTCGGGCTCGACGGCAGCGGCACGGCGGACGTCCAGACGCCCATCCCTTTCCTCTCGCACATGCTCGACCAGATCGCGAAGCACGGGCTGTTCGACCTCACCATCCGCGCCGAGGGCGACGTGGAGATCGACGGCCATCACACCACCGAGGACGTGGCGTTCACGCTCGGGAAGGCGTTCGCGGCGGCGCTGGGCGACAAGGCGGGGATCGCGCGGTATGGCTCGGCAACGCTGCCGATGGATGAGGCGCGAGCGACGTGTGCCATCGACCTTTCGGGTCGCCCTTACTTCGTGTGGGAGGTGCCCATGCCGAAGGCGAAGCTCGGCACGTGGGACACCGAGCTCGCGGAGATCTTCTTCGAGGCGTTCGCGCGCGGATGCATGTGCAACCTCCACGTCGTGCTGCACGCGGGGACGAACCTGCATCACATGACGGAGATCTGCTTCAAGGCGTTCGCCAAGGCGCTGCGAGGCGCGGCGGCGGTGGACGCGAGGGCGGTCGGCATCCCGTCCACGAAGGGGTCGCTTTAGGACGCGCTAACGCGCTCCTACTTCTTCGTGGCGGCGATCACCACGTGCGGATAAGGCAGCACGTCGGGCACGCGCACCATCCGCACGTGGAAGCCGAGCCCTGTGAGCATCTCGCCCCACTCGCGGTGGTGGCGGTAGGCGAGGGGCTCCTTCCAGCCGACCATCACGCGGTCCATCAGCTCCGTGAACTTGAGCTGGAGGTGGGGCTCGGTCGTGATGTCCTTCAGCACGAGGACGCCCCGCGGGGCCAGGAGATCGCGCAGCCGCTCCAGCATTGGGAGCTGATCATCCTTCGGGATGTGATGCATGACGTCGAGGACGTAGGCGCCAGCGAAGTGGCCCTCGAGCGGCACGTTGCGCGCGTCGCCCGCGATGAACTCGTTCTCGAGGCCAAGGCCCGCGCAGACGCGCTTGGCCATCACGATGCGGCGCTCGTCCGGGTCGACGCCGACGATCCGTCGCGCCGGCTGCGTCTGCCCGAAATACGCGGCAAAAAGGCCGAATCCACAGCCGATGTCGAGGATGCGCCCCTCGTCCGGCAGAAGCAGATCCATGACGCTGAGCAGCTTCGGGCGCAGGATCGAGAAACGCACGTTCGCGTAGGCTCGCTCGATGAGCGGAAGCTCCCGGGCGATGCGACCGATCGCAGCGCGGCCGTAGACCTCCGGCGCATGGAACGAGCGCCGCTCGCCCATGCCGCGGGAAAGCGCGCGCATGAAGCGCGTCGACACCGGCTCGCGCTCGCCTTGCATGGACATCGGCGCCGCCCTTACCACGGCGCGGCCGTGCCGGAAAACGCTACGGCGACGACGGCGAGGAGGACGGCTCAGCCGGCGCGGCGGCCTCGGGAATCGCCTGCGACACCGCGTTGGCCGTCGGCTTGCCGCCGAGCATCATCGTCCAGAAGGCGGCGGTGATCACCGCGGCGACCATCACCGGCAGGCGCGACGCCGGCATCTTCGCGAGGAAGAAGGCGTCGCGCGCCGTCTCCAGCATCGTGCGGCCGGTCGTGATCGCCAGCAGGGTCGCGAACGCGGCAAGTGTGTTGCGCCGCTCTCCCTGGCGTATGTCGAAGAAGCCCCGCAGCGCGCTCATTGGCTATCCGTCAGTCGAGCGCGCGCTTGAAGATGAAGAAGCACTCCTTCGAGTTGCCTCCTCGCTCGCGATCGAAGCTGGAGATGAGCTCCCA
Source organism: Polyangiaceae bacterium (assembly GCA_043747665.1). Taxonomy (GTDB): domain Bacteria; phylum Myxococcota_A; class Polyangia; order Polyangiales; family Polyangiaceae; genus Labilithrix. Next base: position 6,827 of record JAYTOQ010000293.1, read on the forward strand.
GCCCTCTTTACCGACCTCGTTGAGCTTCGCCTCGAACTCGTTCTCGGTGATCTCGAAGATGTCGAAGGTGATGCGCTTGTACGCCCACTTGGTCATGGCCGGAGCTTAGCGCGACGGGAGAGCGACGTCGCCGGTGCGGCGCCCGATGAACGTCGCGAGGATGGTCTTGTCGGTCTTGCCGACGTTCACGCTCGCGGTCCAGTAGCCGTGGTCGATGCGATCGATGGTGGCGTCGAGCGGGCCCTTCGTGACGGGGGCGTCCCACATCTGGGCCTCACCCTCCTTCATGTGGAGGAGCGGCAGGTCGAGACGCTTGATCTGGGCCTGGAGCGTGGCGACGAGGACGTCGAGACCGGCGTTGCAGAGGCCCTCGATCTCGCTCTTGTGGTCGACGCAGATCTTGCCAGGGCCGGGCGGGTCGACGCAGCGCTTCGAGACGTCGTCGGCGAGCGCGGCGCAGTCGATGATGACCTTGCCGAACGCCGCCCGGAGATCGGCAGCGCCGAGCTTTTCCTGAACGAGCTTGTCGGCGGCGAGCACCGCGAAGGAGCCGATCGGCACGTTGAACACGTGGTCGCCCAGCTTGAGGCGCGCCGACTCGAGCTCGGGAGAGCGCTTCTCGAGCGCTACGGCGTTCGCGCGTACGGGCTGCTTCTCTCGGGTCTTCAGCACTTCCGGCGCGTTGATGACGTTGCGCTTCGCGTTCCACGTGTACGCGATGCCCGCGAACGAATGCGAAGCCGACGAGTCGCCGATGGCGTCGCCCACCGGGAGGTCGAGGCTCGTGACGAGCTCGAACTTCGTGGTGATCGTCGCGAGGTCGTCGAGCATGCTGGTGACGTTCTGAGCGAACGGCACGCTCTGGTAGAGCGACTTGATGATGTGATCATCGATGTACCCGAGCACCTTATCGCGGATGAACGACGGAATCGCGTTGAGGACGGTCGGCACCACCGGGACCTTCGCGGCATCAAGGAGGTCGACCAGCGTCTGCGACGGGTGCTCCTTGAAGCTGGAGAGCGCCTTCAGCGTGTCGTTCGCTGCGTCGGGGAAGACGCCGCTGGAGGTGAGGTCGAAGTAGCTGGAGAGCTCGTACGTGCCATCGAGCTTCGGCGCGAGAGGCTTGCCGTCAGAGCCGACCGGCAGACCATCGGGGCCGAGCGGAACGCCGTTGGCGCCCACGCTGCCGCCGGCGGCGTTGCCGGGGGCGCTCATCGGATCGGGCGAACCGTCGTCACCGCTGCCGCCGCACGCGACCGCCGCGAAGGCGATCATCACCGCGGGGACCAGTCGGAGCGTCTTACCCATGCCCACATTCGAGCAAGCGCCATACCGCTGCGAACGGAACTCGATATCCCCGAAGTGACGGAGTTTGCTCGCGGATCGCCGGCCGCGACCGGCGCAGCCGGGATCCACGTTGCGGGGCAAGCAACGTCCAGCGCCGCCGGAGGACCAGGCGCCGCGTCGCGCAAACGGATGCGCAACGCGGGCGCTCAATGGCCGGTCACGAGCTCGGCGACGAAGAAAATGACGACCGGCGGGACCAGCACGACGAGCAGCGAGAGCATGCCGATGCCCGCTGCGGCCCATCCCGATCCCCGCTTGCCGCCCGCGGCGAAGTGCTGCGCGACGAGGTCTGCCTGCCGCGTCTTGGCGATGGACGACATGACGACGACCGAGCCGATCGCGATCGGGAACGTTGGGATGTTCGCGGGGAGGATGAGGCCGAGCGTGAGGAGGAAGCCCGTCGCCACGAGGCCGGCGAGCAGCGTCTTGATGGCGGCGCCAGCGCGCCCCATGCCGCTCTCGTTCAGCGCCAGGAGCACGGCGCCGCCGAGCGCCGTCCCGAGGAAGGTGGCGAACGCAACGTGGTTCGACGTGTAGAGCGCCACGTCGAGCCTCGCCGCGCTCTTCTGCGACGGGTGCGACGGGTGCGACGGGTGCGACGGGTGCGACGGGTGCGACGGGTGCGACGGGTTGCAGACGCCCTGCACCTGCGGCGGCGCGTAGGGATTTTGCGCGTACGGCAGGGACGGAGCGTAAGGCGGTTGCGGCGGGCCGAAGGGACGCGGTGGAGTCGGAGGAGGAGCGTTCGTCGTCTTCAGGAGCCTTGGCACGCGAGGAGGTCGCAGTCGAAGCGCCAGACATGACGAAGGCGGCGGGCTAGCTGTCTAGCGGTCGCCGCCTCCGTCTTTCGTGTCTACCCAGAAACCAGTGCGAAGGAGGGGACTTGAACCCCTACGCCTTGCGGCGCTAGCACCTCAAGCTAGTGCGTCTGCCAATTCCGCCACCTTCGCGTGGGGGCTCGGGAAGTAATCAACCTCACAGGCCGAGTCAAGTGCGCGTTGCGATTCGCTCATCCCGCGCCGCTCTCGGCTGGCCCCCGCATCAGCGAGGGGGCCTTCGGCCAACGACGCGCCCAAGCACCGCGAGCACCTCGCGCACCTCGAAAGGCTTGCGAACGAGCTCGACCAGGGCGCGCGGATCTGCGCTGAGAACCTCAGGGGTCACATCAGCGTTCCCCGTGACGAGCACGACCGTGGCCTCCGGACAGCGCGCGCGAAGCGCGGCGAGCGCGCCGCTCGTGTCGCCGGCGATCGGTGACAGATCGACGAGCGCTGCGTCGTAAGGACCGTGGCCAAGGGAAGTCGTGAGCTCCGCGGCGGTCGTCGCGATCGTGACGTCGGCGCCACGTGCCTCGAGGGCGGTCTCGAGGAGCTGCGTCACCGCGAGGTCGTCCTCCACCACGAGCACGCGCATTCCCGCGAGCTCGCTCACGCGCGAGACGGAGACCGGCGGTCGCGGAACGGCATCGACGCGCGGCCACGTGAGGAGAAAGCGCGCTCCCCTGCCCTCGTGGATGACGAGATCGACCTCACCTCCCCAGGCGCGCGCGAGCGCGCGCGAATGACGAAGGCCCACGCCGGTGCCACCGGGACGCAGCGAGTCGCCGAGGAAGATGCCCTCGCGACGCGCGGGCGCGATGCCCGGCCCGTCGTCCGCGACGAGGACCGTGCAGCGCTCGTCCTCGACGGTGGTGGTGATGTCCACCGAAGTACCCGCGGGCGCATAGGCGAGCGCGTTGAGCACGAGGTTGGTGAGGATCTGCGAGACGTCGAGCGCGCCGGCGACCTTGGCGGTGGCGACGCCGCCCTTCACGATGATGCGCACGTTGGTGCGCTGCGCCTCGACGACGAGCGCCTTGCCCACCTCCTCGACGATGGCGCCGAGCTCGCGCTGCTCGTCGATGCGAGGGCCACCGATGGCGTGACGCGCGAGGTCCCGAGCGATGCGCGCGCGCTGCTCGATGATGCTCAGCGCATAGACCACCGCCTCGGGCGTCGCGCCCGGCGCGCGGGCCTCACCGACCCAGCCGAGCAAGACCGTGAGCGCGTTCGACACGTCGTGGAGGGCGCCCGCGAGTTCGCGGTGGGGGTCGGACGGCTCCGTCACGGCCGGGAACGCTACGACAAGTCGTTCTCTACGTCACCGTCCGCGACCAGGAGGCCTGGGCGCCGCGTGCTTCGCCGCGGCCCGTGAGACGACGCCCGCCAGCGACGGCGCGTACCGCTTCAGCCAGTACGCGGCCCACGCCTCCGGGGATACGGGAACGACCGCGCGGTCGTGCTCGATGGCGGAGAGGACGGCGCTCGCCACCTTGTGGGCCGGGTACGAGCGCTTCTTGTAGAGCGAGACGACGCGCTCGCGCGTGGCGTCGGCGTCGCGCTTGTAGCGGGTCGTCTGCACGATGTTGGTGTCGATGATCCCCGGGCAGATGGTGGAGACGCCGATGCCGTACGCATGCAGCTCGCCGCGCATCGATTCGCTGAGGCCGACCACCGCGAACTTGCTCGTCGAGTATCCGATGACGTCGGGCGCGGCGAGGAGCCCGAGCCCCGAGGCGATGTTGACGACGTGCCCGCGCCGCGCGGCCGCCATCTTCGGGACGAAGAAGTGGCAGCCATGGATGACGCCCCACAGGTTGACGCCGAGGACCCATTCCCAGTCGTCGAGGGAGGTCTCGAGGATGTTACCGCCGAGCCCGACGCCGGCGTTGTTGACGAGGACGTCAATGGCACCGACGGCGCCCTCCACCTCGCTCGCGAAGGCCTGCACGTCGGCGCGCTTCGACACGTCCACGCGGCGAGCCATGGCCACCGAGGCGCCGAGCGGCGCCGCCGCTTCCTTCAGCTTCGTGTCGTCGAGGTCGCAGAGGTAGAGGCGCGCCCCTCTCCTCGCGAGCAGCTCCGCGGTGGCTTTGCCGATGCCGCTCGCAGCGCCTGTGACGACGACGTTCTTGTCGCGGAGAAAACGCATGGGGCGCACGCTACACCGTGAACGACGTCATCGTCACTGCGCGGCCTCATCGACGCCATGGCCGTCGACGACGCCCTCCTCGGTGAGACGCGCAAGCGTTGCTTCAACGAGGCTGCGGTGGTCGCTGTCGTTGGGATGAAACCCCGGGCGGAGGTAGCCGACGATGCCCTTCACGAACACGCCCGTGAAGATCGGCTTCGATTGCCGCTTGCCGCGGCGCCGGCCCTCGTTCCGGAGCATGCCGACGTCGCGAGCCGCGTCGCGCAGCGTCATGCCGTCCTGCGCGAGGAGCGCGCGCGTCGCCTGGAGCCAGAAGCCGCCCAGGACGACGGCACCGACCAGCATGCCGGTCACGCGCAACGCATAGCTGGGGTTGACGGCGCGGAGGACATCGAAGGCCACGGCCTTGTGCTCGAGCTCCTCGAGCGCGTGCCATTCGAGGAGCTGCCGCATCACCGGATGCGCGCCCTTCAGATCGTCGGACTCGAGCGCATCCTCGGCGAGGATGGCCGTGAAGTGCTCGAGCGCCACGGTCACCGCGAGGCGCAGCGCCGGCGTGGTCATCTTCTCGATGCGTCCGTACGCGAAGTCCTCGTACGGGACGAGGATTGCGTCGATGTCGTAGCCCTGCTCTCGCAGCGTCTCGAAGAAGCGCTCGTGCGCCTGGGCGTGACGACCCTCCTGGCCGAAGAAGCCGCGGACCTGCGCCACCAGCTCCGGATCCTCGAGCTGATCGAGGTAGTGACGCACGCTCCTCACGAAGAAGCGCTCGCCCGCCGGGAAGAGGAGGTTCACGCCGTTCGCGATCTGCGAGGCGGCGGCGCTGCCGTTGAACCAGCGCTTCGGAACCCCGAAAAAACCTAGGCGCGGTGTGCGGGGATGCGGCGCTGCCCGGGACGTCGAGTGGTGTTGGCTCACGGCAGGGACCTCCATTGACTCCGGTTCCATAAGCTTGAGACCGTATTGAGTCCTGGTCAATAGGCGGCTAGGCTCTTTATCGATGGCGAGCGTGATCGCGAGAGGAACGCGGCGCCCGGGGCGCGGCCCAGCGCGCGCGGGCCGGCGCGAGCCTCGCACGCGCCTCGACGTGGACGAGCGGCGCACGCAGCTCATCGAGCTCGGGCTCGAGCACTTCGGCGAGCGCGCGTACGACGACGTCTCGATCGACGCCATCGCCGAGGCCGCGGGGATCTCGAAGGGCCTGCTCTATCACTACTTCCCGACCAAGCGCGCGTACTACGCAGCCACGATCAGGGAGGCCGCTTCGCGTCTGGTCGCGAGCACCGAGACCGACGACGAGGCTCCCCCGCTGGTCCGCCTGCACGCGGGTCTCGATGCGTATCTCGGCTACGTGAAGGTGCACGCGAAAGCCTATGCGACGCTCATGCGAAGCGGCATCGGCGTCGATCCCGAGATCGCACGCATCGTCGACGAGACACGCGCGCTCTTCGTCGAGCGACTGACATCGGGCTTCGTCGAGGGGCCGATGCCGGGCGTCGATCGCGCGGGGTACGCGAGCGGCATCCTCGGCTCGCCGATCGTTCGTCTAGCGCTTCGAGGCTGGGTGGGGTTCGCAGAGGCCGCGAGCCTGGGCTGGACCGAAGCGATCGCCGCAGGCGCGCCGACGCCGTCGCAAGAAAACGTCCGCGCCCTGCTCGCCAACGCGCTGATGGAAATCGTCCGCTCCGCGACGATCAGCCTCGCGACGACCGGCTGATTCGCGGCCGATCCGGGCTGCGCGAGCCGTCCGCGGGAGTCCGCGGGAGTCCGAGCGGTTCCGTGCAGTTCTCGTGCATCGTCGAGATTCCAGGAGCGTGGAGGGCGTGAAGGCGAGCGGCGCCTAAAGGGCGAATTACGCGGCTTTCCTGCTACCGATTTGCGCGCTGTCCCCTTGAGACACTTGTGAGAGGGACGACA
>JAYTOQ010000294.1:0-2515 GCA_043747665.1 Polyangiaceae bacterium
CGATCACCACGCCGGCAGCGACCGACGGCGTGCCCGCGAGCGCATCGCTCGAGGTTCGCGCGCGCGTCCTGAATCCGAGCCATCACCGACTGGTGCTCGCTTCACATTCGAGGACGGCGTGCTGGGTCCGGGCGCGCCGTTGATCGGACCCGAGCCCGACGTGACGCTCGCCGAGGAGCGCGGCCTCTAGCGGACGAGGCTTTCCGTCGGGCGGCGGGACGCGTATGGACAGGGGCGCGTGTACCCCTTGCTCCGGCCGCTGCTGTTCGCTCTCGATCCCACGCGGGCGCATGCCATCGCCATGAGCGCGCTCGCGCCGGTCGAGCACCTCGGCGCCCTGCGCTACCTGCTCGGTAGCGCGCTTCGTCCCGCGGATCCGCGCCTCGTGGTCCGCGCCATGGGCCTCGAGTTCCCGTCACCCATCGGGCTCGCCGCTGGCCTGGACAAGAATGCCGATCGCGCGCGGGCCTTCGCCGCGCTCGGCTTCGGGCATGTCGAGCTCGGCACGGTGACGGCACAGGCGCAGGCCGCGAACCCGCCGCCCAACCTCTTCCGTCTCCCCGCCGATCGCGCGCTCGTCAATCGACTCGGGTTCCCCAACGAAGGCGCTACGCAGGTCGCGAAGCGCATCGCGGCGCGCCGCGCGCACGTCGGAGTGCCGATCGGGATCTCCATCGGCAAGAGCCGGAGCGTGCCGCTCGAGCCCCTCGATGACGTGCTCGACGACTACCGCGCCAGCTTCCGCGCTGTGCGCGACGTCGCAGACTTCGTCGTCGTGAACATCTCGTCGCCCAACACGAAGGACCTCCGCGCCATGCAAGCGGCGGACGTCGCGCGGCCGCTGTTCGACGCGCTCCAGACCGAGGCGACGCGCGCCGGAGGCCGCGGAAAGGCCACGCCGCTCCTCGTCAAGATCGCGCCCGATCTTCCCGACGAGGCCATCGACGCGATCGTCGACGAGGCGAAGCGCGCAGGTCTCGCGGGCGTCGTCGCCACCAACACCACCATCGCGCGCACCGGTCTCGCGACGCCCGCCGACGTGGTCGAGAAGATCGGCGCGGGTGGGCTCAGCGGCAAGCCTCTCTTCGCGCGCGCGCTCGCGGTGGTGAAGCGCGTGCGCGCGCGAATCGGCCCCGACGCATGCGTCATCGGCGTCGGCGGCATCGACGGACCCGAGACGGCGCTCGCGATGATGCGCGTCGGCGCCGATCTCGTGCAGGTCTACACCGGCTTCGTCTACGAGGGCCCGTTCCTGCCGCGCACCATCGCGAGCGGCCTTCTGCATCGCATGAGGGTGGAAGGCGCCGCGACGCTCCACGATCTCGTGCGCGGTGCGGCTCCGGTCGCGAACGGCGCCTCGCGCTCCACCGCCGTGCCCACCTGAAGGCACGGCCGTGCGAACCGGCCTCGCCTTTGCTCTCCCGTGGGCGCTGGTCGCGATCATGTGCGCGCCCGCCGCCGCCGCCGCCGCCGCCGCGACCGAGCTCGAACCGCCCGAGCGCGATCCGCCGCCGGGGCTACCGCGCGATCCCTACGCGGGCCTCGCTCCCATCGAGGACGATCCCTTCCAGACCGCGCCGCCGCTCGAGTCGCGATCGTGGATCCTCCTCTCCGCCGGCATCGGCGGCGGCTCGTCGAGGCTTGGGCCGATCGCCACCGGGGCGGCGTTCGAGGCACACTTCTTCCTGTCCTCGCGCGTGTCGATCGGTGGTCGAATCGGTGCGCTGGGCTTCGGCGAGCCCGACGGCAACGGCGCGAGCGCGCGCTTTGTCACCGGCCTGCTCGGCTACCGCCTCCGCCTCACCGGTGACGAAAGCCGCTCGGAGCCTCTCCGCGTGACGTGGCTCCACGTCGCCGCCGGCGCCGGCTGGATCGGTCTCCACGGCTACGAGAAGACCGGCGCGCTTCGCTCCGACTTCGACGTCCATCGGCTGCTCGTCGCCGGCCGTGCTGCCGTGATCTGGGAGCGCGGCGTGTTCGGCACCTCGATCGGGCTCGACGTGCTCGGCGTTCCCGGCCAGGGCTTCGCCGCGCTACCGACGCTCGGCTTCGGCTTTCTGTTCTGAGGCTGAGCGGGAGTCAGGGCGCGACGCGCGCCAGGATCATCGCGACGATGTGCTTCTTGCGCTCCTCGAGGAACGCCTCGCCGTGCCAGTCCGCGGGCCAGATGGCCTTCACGAAGGGCTCCTCCTGGAAGGGGAACGCCACCATCGCGACGCACGAGAGGACCAGATGCCGAGCGTCGACGTCCTTCTTCACGTCGCCGCGCGCGCGCATCGCATCGAGACGAGCGACGACGCCGTCGAAGATGGGACCGACGCTGCCGTGCACGATCTTCGCGGCGCCGTCCCCGTCGCGACGAGCTTCGTGACGGAGGATGGCGAGGAACGAGCCGTTCGTCGCGAAGAACTTGAGGAGGAGCTCGACGAACGCCTCGGCGAGCGTGCGCAGCTCGCTCACGCTCGTCGTATTGGCGACAGCGGCTTTGCCTCTCGCGGTCTTCGCGGTCTTCGGA
>JAYTOQ010000295.1:0-2054 GCA_043747665.1 Polyangiaceae bacterium
GGCGTCCGCCGTCACACGGTCACGCGCCTCGAGCGTCCCCGCCGCATCGAGCAGGTCGAGACGCGCTTCGGCCGGATCCCGGTGAAGATCGCCGAGGGCCCGTACGGTCCGCCCCACCGCAAGCCCGAGCTCGATGCGTGTCTCGCGGCAGCGCACGCCCATGGCGTCCCGGTCCGCGAGGTCATGGAGGCCGCGCTCCACGCGATCTCCGTGACGCCGAAGCCTCGCTAGGTACGCGCTCCGCAAGGGTCGCGCGAGGGGCGCGCACGTATTCGGCATTTTCTTCTTTCTCCGATATGCTGACTGGGCGCGTCGGAGGAGCCGGCGCCTTTCTCTGGAGACGAGAGACCGATGAATCCCTGTCCGCAGTGCGGCGCGATCCCTCAACCGTCGGACAAGTTCTGCAACATCTGCGGCACCCCCACTGGTCCCGGCGGGTTCGGTCCTCCTGCGCAAGGTGGCTTCCCGCCGCCCGCCCAAGGTGGTTTCGGCGCACCGCCGCAAGGTGCCTACGGCGCGCCTCCGGGTCAGCCGCCGCTGCGCTGCCAGATGGGTCACGACATCGCTCCGGGTCAGAGCTACTGCCCGCACGGTCATCCCATCGCGCTCGACGCGATGCCGTTCGCCAACGATCAGTACGGCGGCGGCGGCGGTTACGGCCAGCAGCCTCCGCAGCAAGGTGGGTTCGGCGCGCCTCCTCCGCAGCAAGGTGGCTTCGGCGCTCCTCCGCAGCAGGGTTTCGGCGCTCCTCCGCAGCAGGGTGGATATGGCGGCGGCACCGAGGCGCCTCCCGGCTACGGACAGCCCTTCCCCGATCCCAACGCCCAGTACGGCGGCGGCGGCTACGGGCAGCAGCAGGGCGGCTTCGGCGCTCCTCCTCCTCAGCAGGGCTTCGGCGGTCAGCCGGGTTATGGCGGCGCTCCTCCTCCTCCTCAGCAGGGCGGCTTCGGCGCGCCCCCCATGGGACAGCAGGGCGGACAGCCGGACTTCGGCGCTCCTCCTCCCGCTCCGGCAGCTGTGGCACCGGCCGCTCCCATCAATCTCCCGCCGACCGCGCTCCGCGGCTTCCTCGTGTCGTATCAGGCGAACACGCAGGGCGATTTCTGGCCTCTTCACGGCGGCCGCAAGACCGTCGGTCGCGCGAACTCCGGTGAGCAGGTCGACATCCCGCTCGCCGACGCCACCATCTCCTCGCGTCACGCGGCCGTCGTCGTCGACGCCACGGCAGGCACCGTTCAGGTCGAGGACACCGGCTCCACGAACGGCACGTTCGTGAACGAAGAGCACATCGGGTTCAACGGCAAGCGTGAGCTCCGCGACGGCGACAAGGTCCGCTTCGGCGGCTTCTCGACGATCCTCAAGGTCGTCGGCCGGATCTAGCGTCTCGCATCTCGCATCTCGCATCTCGCGTAACGGCACGACAGGACGCCGCAGCCTGCTTTCCTGCAGCGGCCGGCGGCCTGTAGTAGGCTCGCGCGCGTGAGCAAGCGAGCCATCTCTCACTTTTTCAGTGCTTTCGTCCTCGTCGCGATCCTCTCGATCTCGCGACGGTCGAGCGCAGCGCCGGAAGCCCACATCCTTCGCATCGACCCGCGGGCGGGCGTGACCGACGGTCAACCCGTTCTCACGAGCGTCATCGAGCTCGTGCAGTTCAACTCGCTCAGCGAGGTGGTCACGGCCAAGGGCTGCGGCGCCGTCCGCGGTGACGCGCTGCTCGACTGCGTCTCGGCCGCGGTCGAGGAGAAGGGCGCGCTCTTCAAGGCGCTGCCGTTCCCGGAGGGCAATACCAACCTCCTCGTTCGCGTCGACGCCGGCGAGAACCCCGCCAAGTTCGTCAGCAAGACGAGCTGGGGCGCGGCCGGCAAGGATCCGCTCGTCGGCACCGCCTGGCTCATCGCGCTCGACGCATCCAGCGCCATGGGCGCGCGCTACGCCGACGCACGCGAGGTCGCGAACCAGTTCATCGGGGCGCTCGGCCCGAACGACATCGCGAAGCTGATCATCTTCGACGATCGCCTGAACACGTACACTGCGGCGTCGCCGTGGGTGGCCGC
>JAYTOQ010000296.1:0-3515 GCA_043747665.1 Polyangiaceae bacterium
GCGCGCCTCAAGAAGGAGATTCACTATCTCTCCGAGGCGGAGCTCCGCCAGATCAGCGAGGACACGCAGTCGCTCCGCCTCACGACGTATCGGTACAAGGACGGCGACCCCGCGCAGCACCTCGGCTTCATCATCGAGGACGCCCCGGACAGCCACGCCGTCGTGCAGGGCAGGGACCGCGTGGATCTCTACGGCTACACGAGCATGACGGTCGCCACGCTCCAGGTGCAACAGAAGGAGGTCGCCGACCTCCGTCGCGAGGTGGAGACGCTGCGCCGAGAGATGGCCGAGCAACGCGCGACCTGCGGCAAGTAACGTCGAGACCTCCCGCGCGGTCCGTGATAAATCCACGGGCGTGACGCGAACACGTCCCATCGTCGCGATCGACGGCCCCGCGGGCGCCGGCAAGAGCACCGTCGCGCGCCGCCTGGCCGACGCGCTCGCGTTCGTCCTCGTCGACACCGGCGCGATGTACCGCGCCGTGGCGCTCGCCGCGAAGCGTCAAGGCATCGCGTGGAGCGACGGTCCCGGCCTCGGCGTGCTGGCGCAGAGCCTCGTCGCCAAGAACGCGCTTTCCTTCGAGCGAGACCCCGGCCTCGGCGTCCGCGTGAAGCTCGCCGTGAACGATCCCGCCGGCGGCATCACGCGCGAGGACATCTCGGACGCCATTCGCACGCCCGACATGGCGCAAGGCGCGAGCCTCGTCTCCGCGCATAGCCAGGTCCGCGACGTCCTCCTCGAGCTCCAGCGCCTCGCGGGCGCGGGCGGCGGCGTCGTCCTCGAGGGACGCGACATCGGAACGGTGGTCTTTCCGGGTGCCGAGGTGAAGTTCTTCCTCACCGCGAGCGCCGAGGTCCGCGCCAGCCGCCGCCATGCCGAGCTCGTCGCGAAGGGGCAGGCCGTGACTCTCGCGGAGACGCTCGCCGACGTGAAGCAGCGTGACGCGCAGGACGAAGGTCGCGCCGTGGCGCCGCTCAAGAAAGCCGACGGCGCGGTGCTGGTCGACTCGACGACGCTCACGTTCGAGGAGACGGTCGCGCGCATGCTCGAGCACGTGCAGCACGTCGCGCCCTCATGAGCGCCAGGAGCTTCGCTCCCAGCACCGGGCGCGGCGTCACGCTCGCAGCGCTGCTCGCGCTGGCCCCGGCGATGGCGCCCCTCACGTCGTGCGGACCCGGCGACGACGGCGGCGCGAAGACCGTGCGCCGCGAGCTCGCCCCGCAGTGGCAGGACGTCTTCGACGGGACGCCGGAGATCTACGCGGTGGTCCGCCCGCAGGCCATCAAGCGCGATGCCGTGTACGGCGTGTTCTTCAAGAACGTCCTCCGCGTCGCGCAGGCTCGGAGCGCGATGCGCGGCGCGACCACGCTCGAGGCGCTCGAGGGCGCCGAGGAGATCATCGTCGGCATCCGCAAGGATCAGAACGGCGAGGATGCGGCGCTCGTCATCCGCGGCGTCCCGGCGAGCCTCGATCCCTCGAAGATGACCGACGCGACAGGCCATCCCGTGCTGCGCCTCGTCGATTCGCGCGCGCGGGTCCCCGAGTACGAGTGGATCGATCGCCAGAGCGCCGCCGGGGCGGGGTCGGTCTTCGTCCTGCCCGATCGCACGTGGATCGGCACCATCGGCGATGCCCGCGGGCGCGCCCGACAGGCGTTCGCGTCACCGTTCGGCCGGCCGACGCCCAAGAGCGACCCGCAAGCCCTCGCGACGGTGCGCCTCGATGCCGCTACCTTCCTTCTCGGCCCGCGCTTCGCCAAGAGTCAGGTGGTCGGGCCGCTGACGCGGAAGCTCCGTGCCGTCACCCTCGCGCTGCAACCCGGCAAAGCAGGGGTGATCGTGCAGCTGCAGTACGAGGCCGAGGACGCGAGCGCGCTCGCCGAGATGCATGCCAGGCGCATCATCGACGAGATCGCGCACCAGGAGCCACGCCCCGGGCGCGCGTCTCTCGACTGGCTCAAGACCGCCACCGTTGGCCACGAAGGCAACACCGTCATCGTTACGCTGGCCATCCCGCCGCGGCTCCTCGAAGATCTGCCGAACGCCTCGGCCGGCGACCTGTCGCTCTAGACGCGTGCGACCCGCGCGCGCGTCGAGAGGGCTGAAAACGAGGTCGATCGAGCCCCCTAGCGCAGCCGGTGTCCTTTGACACCACCAAAACCCTGGGCTAGGAACGCGCTCCCCATAATAGGGGAGAAAGGCGCCCTCCGTTCAATCAGAGCGAAGGGCGAAACGAGGCTGATTCACCGAAGCATGAGCACTGAAACCACAACCGAAAACCAAGGCGGGGGAATGGATTCCTTCGCGGCCCTCTTCGAGGCGAGCATCACCGCGGGTGAGTTCGGCAAAGAGGGAGAGATCGTCAAGGGCATCGTCGTCGTCGTTCAGCGCGACAACGTCATCATCGACATCGGCGGCAAGAGCGAGGGCATGATCGCCCTCAGCGAGTTCCACGATGCGGCCGGTCAGGTCACCGTCAAGGCGGGCGACGAGATCGACGTCTACATCGAGAGCCGCGAGAACGACGACGGCCTGGTCACGCTTTCCAAGGAGAAAGCGGACAAGATGAAGGTCTGGGATGAGATCTCGGGCGCGTGCGAACGCGACGAGCTCATCGAAGGCACCATCTCGCAGCGCGTGAAGGGCGGGCTCTCCGTCACCATCAAGGGTGGCGTGAAGGCGTTCCTGCCGGGTTCGCAGGTCGACCTGCGGCCGATCCGCAACTTGGACAAGCTGATCGGGCAGACCTACCAATTCAAGGTCATCAAGTTCAACAAGAAGCGCGGCAACATCGTCCTGTCGCGCCGCGTGCTCCTCGAGAAGGAGCGCGACGAGCAGAAGACCAAGACCCTCGAGACTCTCGAGGAGGGCAAGATCGTCAAGGGCGTCATCAAGAACATCACCGAGTACGGTGCGTTCGTGGATCTCGGCGGCATCGACGGCCTCCTCCACATCACGGACATGTCCTGGGGTCGCGTCAATCACCCCGAGGAGCTGTTCAAGGTCGGCGACGAGGTCACCGTCAAGGTCCTCAAGTACAACCCCGAGACCGAGCGCGTTTCTCTCGGCCTGAAGCAGACCCAGGAGGATCCCTGGAGCCACGCCGAAGAGGCGTTCCCGCCGGGCAAGAAGGTCCACGGCAAGGTCATGTCGATCACCGACTACGGCGCCTTCGTGGAGCTGGAGCCGGGCGTCGAAGGCCTCATCCACGTCAGCGAGATGAGCTGGACCAAGAAGGTCAAGCACCCGTCGAAGCTGCTGGAAGTAGGTCAGGAGATCGACTGTCAGGTCCTCGAGGTCGACGCGAAGGCCAAGCGCATCTCGCTCGGTCTCAAGCAGCTCGAGCCCGATCCGTGGACGCTCTTCACCGAGAAGTACTCTCCCGGTGACAAGATCGGCGGCAAGGTCCGCAGCATCACCGACTACGGCGTCTTCATCGGCATCGAAGAAGGCGTGGACGGCATGGTCCACAAGAGCGACCTGTCGTGGACGGCCAAGGTCAACAACCCGGCCGA
>JAYTOQ010000297.1:0-4735 GCA_043747665.1 Polyangiaceae bacterium
CCGCCGCCATTGCCGTTCGCGCGATCGATCCAGCGCCCTTGTGTTCCCACCGCGCGCGCCGCCGGAGTCTCGAGGTGCTCGACGGTGTCGGGCGGTAGATCGCCGACGAACCGGCTCGGCGTCCCGAGCCGCGTGATGCCGAAGATCTGTCGCTGCCGTGTGTGCGTCACGACGAGGTGCTTCCGCGCGCGCGTCACCGCGACGTACGCGAGCCTTCGCTCCTCCTCCATCTCCTCGGAGGACTTTCGCTCCTGGCTGTTCTGGTAGGGGAACATGTCTTCCTCCATGCCGGTGAGCATCACGAGATCGAACTCGAGGCCCTTCGCGCCGTGCACGGTCATCAAGGTGACGCGCTCTCGTGGCGCCCCCTCCTTGTCCATGGTGTCGGTGTCGGCCTGGAGCGAGACGCGCTCGAGGAAGCCGTCGAGCGAAGGCTGCTCGCCGCGCGCCTCCGCCTCGATGGCGTAGTCGTGCATGGAGCCCTCGAGCTCCGCGAGGTTCTCGAGACGACCCTCGGCCTCGGCGGTGTCCTCGGCCTCGAGCGCGGTCTTGTAGCCGCTCTTCGCCAGCACCATGCGCAGCACGTCGGCCGGCGGACGCTGCTTGCTGTCGGTGACGAGCGCGCGCATCAGCTCGCGGAACTGACCGAGGCGCTTCTTCGCTGCGGTCCCGAGGTCCTCTGAGAAGTCCTCCAGGCGCTCCAGGGTCTCGAAGAGCGACAGCCGCTGCGTGCTCGCGTAGGCGCTCACGCGCTCGACGGTGGTGTTGCCGATACCACGCTGCGGCGTGTTGATGATGCGCCGCATGTCGACGTCGCTGCGCGGGTTGCAGAGTACACGTAAGTACGAGATGGCGTCCTTGATCTCGGCGCGCTCGTAGAACTTGGTGCCGCCGATGATCTGGTACGGCATGTCGACGGCGCGGAGGGCCTCTTCGAGGACGCGTGACTGGGCGTGCACGCGATAGAAGACGGCGACGTCCTTGGGGCTGATACCCGCGTCGCGTGCGTCCTTGATGGTGCGCACCACGCACGCCGCCTCGTCGCGCTCGTCGGCGCAGGCGACGACGCGGATCGGCGAGCCGTCGTCGTTGTCTGTCCAGAGCTCCTTCGGCTCCCGCGTCGGCGAGGGCGCGATGACCGCGAGCGCGGCCGAGACGATGCGCTTCGTGGAGCGGTAGTTCTGTTCCAGCTTCACGACCTTCGCGTCGGGGTAGTCCTTGCGGAAGCCGCGGATGTTCCGGACGTCGGCGCCGCGCCAACGGTAGATCGACTGATCATCGTCGCCGACCACGCAGACGTTGCGCGTGCGGGCGGCGAGGGCCTTGATGAGGCGCGATTGGATCTGGTTCGTGTCCTGGAACTCGTCGACCAGGATGTAATCGAACTTCTTCTCGAGGGCCTCCTTGGCGCGGAGCACCTCGATCCCGGTCGAGCCGTCCGCGGGAGCCTCCAGGATCCGCACCACGCCGAGGATGAGGTCCTCGAAATCGAGGGCGTTCGCCGCGCGAAGGGCCTGCTCGTACTTCACGTACGCCTTCTTCAGGACGTCATCCATGAAGCTGTCGAGGCTCATGTCCTCGGGGCCGCGGCCCTCCTGCTTCTCCTTGTGGACGCGCGCGAGGACCTGCTTCGGCGGGTAGCGGCGGTCGTCGAGGTCGAGCTCCCGCAGCGCCCGCGTCATCACCGCCTTCTGGTCGGTGGTGTCGTAAATCACGAAGCTCTTCGTCCGGTCGATGGCCTCCGGGAAGAGCCGCAGGAACTTGGCGCACGTGGCGTGGAACGTCCCGACCCACAGATCGCGGGCGACCGGGCCGAGCATGTCCGGGCGCTCCAGCCGGTGGCGCATCTCGCCGGCGGCCTTGTTCGTGAACGTCACCGCTAGAATCCGCCACGGCGCGACGCGCTCCCGGGCAACGAGATTGGCGATGCGATAGGTGATCACCCGGGTCTTGCCGCTGCCGGCCCCGGCGAACACGAGAAGAGGGCCCTGCACGTGCGCCACCGCATCCGCCTGCGGTGGGTTGAGCTCCGGCAAAGACTCCATCTCCCCACCGCTTAGCGAACCCGCGGGCCCGCCGCCATACGCGGTGGCTTCCCGGTGCGCTGATTCGGGTATAGTCGTTTGTCGGATGTCCGAAGAACCCAACGACAAGAACGGAGCCGCGGTCGAGACCGAGGCCGAGACGGCAGCCCCGGCGAGCGGAACCACGCCCTCCACGCGGGAGCCGCAAGCGCCCGCCGATCCCGTCGCCGATGCCAAGGCCGAAGCGCTCCGGTTCAAGGAGCAGTGGATGCGCTCTGCGGCGGACTTCGACAACTTCCGCAAGCGGTCGCGGAAAGAGCTCGAGGACACGCGAAAGGCCGGCCGCGAAGAGCTGCTGAAGGACCTGCTCCCCGTGTTCGACAATCTCGAGCGCGCGATGACCAGCGCCGAGCGCGCCACCGAGGTCAAGCCGGTCTCCGACGGCCTGAAGATGGTGCTCCGCCAGTTCGTCGATACGCTGGGACGCTCGGGGATCACGAAGGTCCCCACCATCGGCCAGCAGTTCGATCCCGGCCTCCACGAGGCGATCCAGCAGGTGGAGACCGACGAGCACTCCCCCGGAACGGTGGTCGCCGAGGTCCAGCCCGGTTACCTTCAAGGCGAGCGGCTCATCCGTGCAGCGATGGTGGTCGTCGCGAAACCGAAGCCGAGTGATGGTGACGGCGGCGGCGATGACGGAAAGAAGGAGACAGAGGCTTGATCGCGAAGGGGCGGGTATGAGTCGGTCATGACGAAGGTCATCGGCATCGACCTGGGGACGACGAACTCGTGCGTCGCGATCGTCGAGCAGAGCCCGACGGGGAAGATCGACGTCAAGATCATCCCCAACGCCGAAGGTGCGCGCACGACGCCCTCGATCGTCGCGTTCACCGCGAGCGGTGAGCGTCTCGTCGGGCAGTCCGCGAAGCGCCAGGCCGTCACCAACGCGACCAACACGGTCTACGCGGTGAAGAGGCTCATCGGCCGGAAATACAAGTCCGACGAGGTGAAGCACCAGCTCGATCGGAGCCCCTTCAAGGTCATCGAAGCGCCCAACGGCGACGCCTGGGTCTCGGTCGCCGGCAAGGACATGTCGCCGCCCGAGGTGAGCGCGATGATCCTCGTGCGCATGAAGGAGATCGCGGAGGCGTACCTCGGCGAGTCCATCGGCGACGCCGTCGTCACCGTCCCCGCCTACTTCGACGATGCGCAGCGCCAGGCCACGCGCGACGCCGGCAAGATCGCCGGCCTGAACGTCCGCAGGATCATCAACGAGCCCACGGCCGCCGCCATCGCGTACGGCCTCGACAGGAAGACCGCCGAGCGCATCGCGGTCTACGACCTCGGCGGAGGCACGTTCGACATCTCGATCCTGGAGATCCAGGAGGGCGTCTTCTCCGTGAAGGCGACCAACGGCGACACGTATCTCGGCGGCGAGGATTTCGACCTTCGCATCGTCGACGCCATCGCGGAGCAGTTCCAGAAGGAAAACAACGTCGATCTCCGCAAGGACCGCATGGCGCTCCAGCGCCTCAAGGAGGCGGCGGAGAAGGCGAAGCACGAGCTGTCATCGTCGCTCGAGACGGAGCTGAATCTCCCATTCATCGCCACAAGCGCCAAGGGCGAGCCGCTCCACGTCCAGAAGACGATGAAGCGTGCCGAGCTCGAGCTCCTCACGATGGAGCTGGTCGAGCGCAGCCTCGAGCCGTGCCGCGCGTGCCTCAAGGACGCGAAGCTCTCGCCCTCCGACATCCAGTCGGTCGTCCTCGTCGGCGGCATGACGCGCATGCCGTCGGTGCAGAAGGCCGTGAAGGAGTTCTTCGGTCGCGAGCCGAACAAGGGCGTCAACCCCGACGAGGTCGTCGCCGCCGGCGCCGCGCTCCAGGGCGCTGCGCTCGAGGCCGACTCCAACGTCGAGATGCTGCTGCTCGACGTCACGCCGCTCTCGGTGGGCGTCGAGACCGGCGGCGGCGTGTTCACGGTGCTCATCCCGCGAAACACCACGATCCCCACCGAGCGAAGCGAGATCTTCACCACCTCGGTCGACAACCAGAACTTCGTGCCCATCCACATCCTGCAGGGCGAGCGCCCCATGGCTGCGGACAACGCGAGCCTCGCGCGTTTCGAGCTCACGGGCATCCCGCCGGCACCCCGCGGCGTCCCCAAGATCCAGGTGACCTTCCGCATCGACGCGAACGGCGTCGTGAGCATCGACGCGAAGGACCTCGGCTCGGGCAAGTCGCAGCAGATGAACGTCACGCCGACGAGCGGTCTGTCGAAGGATCAGATCGAGCGCATCATCACCGAAGGCGAGCGTCACCAGGCGGCAGACGCCGTACGCAAGGAGCTCGCCGAGCTCAAGAATCAAGCCGAGACGCTCCTCTACACCACCGAGGCAGCGCTCGAGGGCTATCAGGACCTCGTCGACGGCGCGATGATCGAGAACGCGCGCGAGAGCTGCAAGCGCCTCCGCACCCTCCTCGAGGCGAACAGCGATCTGACGATGATCCGTTCGAGCTACCAGGAGCTCGAGACGCTCACGTTCAAGATCGCCGAGTCGCTGTACGGCGCCGCCTGAGCACGCCTCGATCGTGAACCGGCGTTCGCGCTGAGACCGCCCCAGGAGGGTCGAGCGCGGCCAAGTGCCCGAGTTCACACGTCAAAAGTGGTTCAACCACTTTGGCGCTCCGGTTGCAGCAAGCCGGAGCATG
>JAYTOQ010000298.1:0-3765 GCA_043747665.1 Polyangiaceae bacterium
GCGGTGCCAAGCCAGAACGAAGGCAGCGGCGGGACGCTGTCGTTGGTGCCGTGCGCCTTCATGAGGCGACCGGCGAGGATCTGTCGCGACCGGCCCGTGTCGTCGAGATCGTGCGCGTGGCAGGCTGCGCGAAGCTCGTCGCGGGCCATCCAGCCGATCAGCTGCCCGAAGCGAACCTGCTTCGACGCCTTCAGTCGCTCCACCTGCTCCTCTTTGGTCAGGGAACTCGGCACCGCAACGCCGAACTCGCGCCCGATGGCCAGCAGGCGAGCACGCGTGAGTGTCGAAAGCAGACTCTCCGTCGACAGTTGCACGACGCGAGGTTACAGCACGCAACGTCGCTCGGCAGCCGCATCCGGCCCGGTCCTCCGCAGTGTGCGACGCGCCGAGTCGCACGCCAGCTCCAGCCGGAGGGTGGCGCGTCCGCCCTGCGGGGGTTGACGGGGACCGTCGCCGCGTCCCAGGGCAGCGCCGACCTCGCGCGATGCACATGGCGCGGAAGCGGCGGGCGCCTCGCGCGCCAGCGAGCCGTGGACCGCGAAGCATGCGACGGGGAGCCGACACGCGCACCGGGAAGCGCCTCGCAGTATTCGCGTGGTCGTCGCCGTTTCGCGCCGTCGCCTTCGGGGTCGGCAACCGCGATGTCGCTCGGCGCATTCGCCGCCCGGCCACCACGGTGCGCGACGAAACATCGTTCGGAAACCTACAAACTAGTGGTCCGACGGTCTCGAAACAGGGCTGCAACCGCAGCAAGACCCAGTCGAAAGCCAGTAGTTTTCGCCGGATCTATCGCTCTTGCGAAGGCGTCTTGCCGCCGATGCGCGCTCTCTTCGGAGCTGACGCCGAAGTCGACCCACGAGCGCCCTGTGCCGCTCATCCCCGAGCTTCGCGACGTTCTCGTGGAGGCGACGCGTCGCAAGCTTCCGCACGCACGTGTCGTGCTCACCGACAACGGCAAGACGCCGGGCCGCGCGCACGTGCTGACGGCGCTGAAGCGACTCGAGCAGAAGTTGGGCCTTCGCGAGTGGTCATTCCACGCGCTACGGCACTTCTTCATCTCGGCACTGGTGAAGAACGGAACGAGCATCGAGGTGGTCCGGCTTCTCGCCGGCCACTCGAAGTACGACGTGACGCAACGCTACGTGCACGCAGTGGCAGCCGAACTGCACGCCGAGATGTCCCGCTTCTCGGTAACTGGCAGGTAACGGGCGGGGCTCCTTGTCGCGAGAGCCTTATTTTTCCTTCGCTTCGTAGACTCTAGTCGGGGAGGCGGGATTTGAACCCGCGATCTCAAGCACCCAAAGCTTGCGCACTACCGGTCTGTGCTACTCCCCGAAGGCGCGTGGTCTACCACGTCTTTCGCGGCGTCGCATCCGGTGCGGCGCGGGGACGGCCCCGACCGTCCCCGCACGCAATTTGTCCTGCGATTTCCCTGGCGGCGTCGATCGCGGCCGAGCCTACGCGGTCGCGTTCCCGCGCGTCGTGACACGCGACCCACGCGAGCGCGGGGACGGCGCCGAAGACGCTCGACACTTTGAGATAGCTGCGGAGCGGGGCCGGGGCGTTGCGCAGGGCGAGGGCGAGGGCGAGGGCGAGGGCGAGGGCGAGGGCAAGGGCGATGAGGATTCGCTTGATCATGCCCCACCGATTGACCCCACCGATTGACCCCACCGATTGACCCCGGGTGCCGGCGCGCCTTCGCCACGGCTGCGCAGCTCGAGCGTGAGCGGTATGCTCGACTCCGCCGCAGAGCGCCGCAGAGCACGCCCCTCCCCTTCGATGTTCATCAAGCCCATACCGCCGAAGTACGACCCGCTCGAGTGGGCGAAGAAGCCCTTCGCCGAGAAGAGCTCGATGGTCTGCAACTCGTGGGCGATGCAGGGCTACGGGACGCCGCTCGGCGTCTACTTCGTCTACGTCATCAAGATCGTCTTCTACGTCTACGGCTGGTTCTTCTTCTGTCGCTTCACGCCCGGCTTCGGGCAGCTCGACAACATCGCCACCTGGTGGCTCGAGCCCGAGTCGTTCCGGAAGGCGATCCTCTGGAGCATGCTCTTCGAGATCCTCGGGCTCGGCTGCGGATCCGGTCCGCTCACCGGACGCTACGTGCCGCCCATCGGAGGCTTCCTCTACTTCCTGCGTCCCGGCACCACCAAGCTGCCGGTCTTTTCCGGCGCACCGCTCATCGGCGGCATCCGGCGCTCATGGCTCGACGTCCTCCTCTATGCGGCGCTCATCGGATTCACCATCACCGCGCTCACCTCCGCGCATCCGACGTTCACGCAGCTCCTGCCGATCGCGATCCTCCTCCCGGTCCTCGGCATCCTCGACAAGACGCTCTTCCTCGCCGCCCGCGGCGAGCACTACTGGACGACCATCATGGTGTTCGTCCTCGCCGCCGGCACTGCTGTCGGCTTCATTCCCGGCGCGAAGGCCATTCACGCGGCGCTCTGGTTCTGGGCCGGGTTCTCGAAGCTCAATCACCACTTCCCGTCCGTCGTCGGCGTCATGACCAGCAACAGCCCGGTCACGCGCTTCGCGTTCATCCGGCGCCTCATGTATCGCGACTTCCCGCGCGACCTCACGCCCTCCGGCGCCGCGGTCGTCATGGGTCACGCCGGAACCATCCTCGAGATGGCCGTGCCCATCGTGCTGCTCTGCGGACGCGGCGGCACCGTCACCGTCATCGGCCTGCTCCTCATGCTCGCCCTCCACGGCTTCATCACCAGCAACGTGCCCATGGGCGTGCCGCTCGAATGGAACGTGATGATGGTGTACGGCGGCTTCTTCCTCTTCTGGAAGCACGCGGACGTCGGCCTCGATCAGATGACGCTGCCCGTGGCTCTCGTCGTCGCGCTCATGGCCGTCGCGCTGCCGATCCTCGGCAACCTCTACCCCGGTCGCATCCCGTTCCTGCTCGCCATGCGCTACTACGCCGGCAACTGGGCCTACAGCGTGTGGCTCTTCAAAGGCGACAGCCACAAGAAGCTCGAGAAGCTCACCAAGAGCTCCCCCTGGATCCACGATCAGCTCGGTCGCCTCTACACGAAGAGCCAGAGCGTCGGCATCGTCGGCAAGGTCATGGCCTTCCGCCTGATGCACCTCCACGGACGCGTCCTCGAGCACGCCATCCCCAAGGCCTGCGAGGACTGCTTCGGCGAGTACGAGTGGATCGACGGCGAGATCATCGCCGGCATGGTCCTCGGCTGGAACTTCGGCGACGGCCACCTGCACCGCGAACAGCTCCTCGACGCTGTCCAGCAACAATGCCGTTTCGAATCCGGGGAGCTGCGGTGCGTCATGGTCGAATCGCAGCCCCTCGGCCGTTCCACCCTGCATTTCCGCATCCTCGACGCCAAGAACGGCCTCCTCGAGGAGGGGCACGCCGACGTTCGTGAGCTTCGCGCACGCCACCCTTGGGGCGCGAACGCCTGAGCGCGCTATGATGCGGGTCCATGCTTTCGCCGCGCCTCTTCTCGGTCGCCTTCGTCCTCGTCGCCGTAGCCGTTCCGCTCGCACCCCTCGCGTGCGGTAGCTCCGCGGACACGCCCTCGGGCACGGACCCCGACGGCGGCGGCCCGATCACGATGCCGACGACGACCGGCACTGGCACTGGCACGACGACGGCACCCACGCCCGACGGCGGCCCGCCGCCCGCCGTGACGTACCCGATCAAGCACGTCGTCGTCGTCGTGAAGGAGAACCACACCTTCGACAACTACTTCGGCAGCTTCCCCGGCGCCGAGGGCACGAGCACGTACAAGA
>JAYTOQ010000299.1:0-3514 GCA_043747665.1 Polyangiaceae bacterium
CTGCGCGCGATCCTCGAGCTCGTCGATCTTCGTGATGACCTTGTCGAGAACGTCGTTGTGCCGTTCGATGGTGCAGTCGCGCAGCATGACGTGCGCGAGCTCCTCGTGGAGTTTGTAGGGATTCTCCTTGCCGGTCATGGCGAGGATGCCGGTGTAGCGCTCGCGCTCGCGCTGCGCGGCCTTCTCGAAGACCGAGCCCTTCACGTCGAAGGCACTCTTGTCGAGGTTCTTCACGTACGTGGCGATGGCGGGGCCGGCGACCATGCCCCCGTAGATGCACGAGAGCAGCGAGTTGGCGCCGAGCCGGTTCGCGCCATGGTAGCCGTAGTCCACCTCGCCGGCGGCATAGAGGCCACCGATGCTGGTCGCTTGATTGCGCGGCGAGCCGGCGACGAGCCGACCGTCTGCCGATTTCTCGAAGTCGACCCACAGTCCGCCCATGGAATAGTGGACGGCAGGGAAGATCCGCATCGGGTTCGTGAACGGATCCTCGCCCATGAACTTCTCATAGATCTCGAGGACTCCCGCGAGCTTCTTCTGGAGCACCTCCCGCGGCAGGTGCGTCACGTCGAGGTAGACCTCGAGCTCGTTCTTGCCGCTCTTGTCATTGAAGACGCCGCGACCTTCGTGGAAGCCCTTGAGGAACAGCTCACGCGCGGCGATGTCACGCGGAACGAGATTGCCGTAGCCGGGGTACTTGTTCTCGAGGAAGTAGTCGCGCTGGCTCTCGGGCACGTCCTTGCCGCGGCGCTTCTCCTTCGCGTCCTTGGGCACCCAGATGCGGCCGCCCTCGCCGCGCACGCTCTCGGAGATGAGGCGCAGCTTGTCGGCACCGGGGATGGCGGTGGGATGGACCTGGATGAACTCGCCGTTCGCGTAGCAGGCGCCCTGCTGGTAGACGGCGCTCGCGGCGGTGCCCGTGTTGATGACCGAGTTCGTCGATTTCCCGAAGATGATGCCGCATCCGCCGGTGGCAAGACACACCGCCTCGCCGGGGAAGGACTGAATCTCCATGGACTTGAGGTCTTGCGCGACGATGCCGCGCGCGATGTTGCGCTCGTCGAGCACGAGCCCGAGGAAGTCCCAGAGCTCCCACTTGCGGACCATCCGCTCGCCCTTGATGGCGATGCCGTTCTCGTTCTCGACCTCGACGGTCTCGTAGCGACGCACCTGCTCGTCGAGCGCGTAGAGCAGCTGCTGGCCGGTGGTGGCGCCGGCGAACGCGGTGCGATGGAAGAGCGTGCCGCCGAAGCGGCGGAAGTCGAGCAGGCCCTCGGACGTGCGATTGAACGGCACGCCCATGCGATCGAGCATGTAGACGATGCCCGGCGCGGCGTAGGTCATGCCCTTGACGGGCGGCTGGTTCGTGAGAAAGTCGCCGCCGTAGACCGTCTCTTCGAGATGGACCTCGGGGGAGTCACCCTCGCCCTTGGTGTTCACGCTCGCGTTGATCCCGCCCTGCGCGCAGACCGAGTGTGAGCGCTTCACCGGCACGAGCGAGAAGAGGTCGACGGGGATGCCGGCCTCGCAGAGCTTGATGACGGTGGTGAGGCCCGCAAGCCCGCCGCCGACGACGACGACACGCCTGACCTTGCCCGAATCGGTGACGATGCTGCTTGCCTTTGCCATGGACTCTCTACAGTGGGGTCAAGGTGCGCGACCGGGAAGGGCCGCCGAGTGCGCGTGCGGAGGAGTCGGCGGCGACACGGCCTCGGAGCCGCATGCAGGCGCCGTGTTGGAGCGCGGCTCCTCAATCGGGAAGAAGCGCGTTCCCGTCGCGAGCTGGACGACGAGCGCCGCCGACAGCGCGAAGAGCAGGACCCCCAGCACGCGGAAGAAGATGCGCTGGCGCCGTCGCGCCGCGAGCGTGGTCGCGTAGCCCCACGTCGTGCAGAAGGCGCTCAGGCCGCTGGTGAGGTGAAAGATGCTCGCGGCGATCCCGACGAGATAGCCGAGCGCCACGAACGGTACGCCCGACTGCGTCGACGACAGGTGCTCGACGAGCTTCGTCGAGTACGACGAGACCGCGAGCCCATGGGTCCACGTCTGCACGCGGAACTCCCAGACGTGCACGGCAACGAAAACGAGGACGACGATGCCCGACGCGCGCTGCAGCGTGACCATCATGTCGGTGGCGTAGCCGTGGTTCGGATCGCGCGGTTGGAAGCTGCGCATCACGCCGTAGACCGCGTGATAGAGGAGCGGCAGGATCACGAGGACGACCTCGAGCAAGCCGAGGACTGGGCCGCCGTGCAGGAACCCGACCTGCCGATCGTAGACGTCTCGCGCGCCGCCGAGCGACGTCGAGATCCACGTATGGAAGAGGAGGAAGGCGCCGAGGGGCACCACGCCCGTCAGTGAATGGAGCCTCTGTCCGAGGCTGCCGCGGCGGTCGGCCTGCGGCTGCGCCTCGTGCTTTTTGTCGGTGGCTGCGGCCATCGGATCGTCGCCAAGCTATCACGCTCTGCGCCTGGGTTGCCGGACGTCAGCGCCCGCCGTCGGCCTTTGCGAGGCAGCCCTGCGCCTCTCCCTTCGTGCGCGCCTGGATCAGGCAGCACGCGAGCTCGCGCGGCAGCTCGGTGCCGGCGTCGTCGGGACACGGCGCGACCTCGGCGGGCGTCCCGGGCGGCGGGTCGCTGCGCTGACATCCGATCATGGCGGTCGCAGCGAGAAGGCCACAGCTGACGAGGAACGAGCGCCGCACGACGGCGAGCATACCCGGCTCGCTCTCGACTAACCTCACTCTCGCAGTGCGCCGCCTCTCGACCCGACCGGTTGCTCAGATCCTCGCCGTTGCGCTCGGCCTGGTCGCCGCTGCCGCGTGCTCGCGCTCGACCCGGCAGCCGAAGCCGGTCGCCACGCTCTCGACGTCGCCCGATGCCGCGACGGCGTTCGGCGGGGTGCGCGCGCGCTGGGAGCTGCGCAAGCTCGATTCGGCGTCGGTGCGTGACTTCTTGCGGCGCTTCCCCAACGACGGCGCGGTGCCGCTCGCCAGGGTCTATCTCGCATTTGCGCTCATCCAGGAAGGCAGCCTCCTCGAGGGCGACGGCGTCCTGACATCGCTCGCCGAGCTCAAGGAAGGCGCGACCCGCGATCTCGCGACCGTCGCTCGCGCGCGTAGCCTGCGCCTCCACGGCGCTCCGCAGTCCGCGCTCGACATCCTGCGGCCGCTCGTCGGCAAGGTCATCGACGACGCGGACCGCGAGGTCTTCCTCGAGGAGCTCGCGCTCACCGCGATCGCAGCGCACGACGACTATGAGGCGCTCGCCTACCTCGATGCCTGGCTGCGCGGCGTCGGCGAGGACGACCGCGAGCGCGTGCGCACGAAGATCGCGCAGATCCTCGAGACCTTGCCGCGCACCGTGCTCGAGCAGACGTACCGCACGATGCGCTCGCGTGGAGCGGCCTCTGGGTACACGACCGATACGCAGAAGCTCGTGGCCGCGCGTCTCTCGCGCATCGCCGTCGAGACCAACGACGCTGCGCTGGCGCGTTGGCTCCTCGATGTGAGCGG
>JAYTOQ010000300.1:0-2965 GCA_043747665.1 Polyangiaceae bacterium
CACCCCCGGCGTCGGTGGCTCGGTCGATGCGCTCGCACCGCTGTCACGTGGCTCTTTCTGCGCGAGCGCAAGTGGAACCGGCGCCAGCACGGCGAGCGCAAAGATCGCGGCCAGCGGGCGCCTCATCGAAGCGAGCATGACACGGTCGAATCGATCATGACACCGTCGCGTTGCGCGTGCGATTTCCGGTGGGGCCCCCCTCTCCATCCCGCTCCGCGGTCGCGAGCGACTCGAGGGTCGCCTCGAAAGCGCGGCGCGCACGCTCGGCAGCGGGTCCGGCATGGTTGAAGCCGCGCGTGCCGAGGTGCTCTGCAACAGCGCGCGCCACCTGCACGCCGTCGATCAGGATCTTCTGCGCACGCGACCCCACAGCGAGCGCCGCTCCGGCGCAGGTCGCCGCGATGGCGAGATTGACGTCCTCGGCTGCGCCACCATATGCGAGCGCGAGAGCGCGAACGCGCCGCTCGCGGACGATGGTACGCGCCGCATCGGGCAGCGTGGGATCGCCACCCGCCGAGAGCACGCCGAGCACGGCGCCCGGAGTGAGGGGCGCGACGGCTGCGGACGATGCGATGCCGCGCGTGGTGGCGAGCACCAGCTTCGGCCCACGGCGTGCCATGCCACCGCGCGCATGCTCTCGCGCGGCGAATACATCGACGGTAGCGCCGCCGCCGCCCGGATGCGGCGTCACGATGCCCTGGGCGCGGAGACCGAGCGCGGACGCGAGCACGGCAGCGGTGGTCGCCAGTGCCATCTCCGCAGAGGCAACGTCGTCGAGGACCCAGCGCATCGAGACGCTCGTCGACGCCGACGTCGCGGTCTCCGGCGAGGCGGCGCGTGGAAGCGCATGTTCGGTATCGGAGAACGAGAAGCTCCGGCGACCGCGCTCGTCGGCCAGCATGTTGTCACAGATGGCCGCGAGATCGGCGACGTCGAACGACGCGCCGGTGACGCCGACGAACAGCTTCGGGATGCGACCGATGCCTGGAAAACCAGGGGCCCACGTGAGCGCATCGGTGAACGCCGACTTCAGCTCGCGGGCGAGTAGACCACCGTGCGACATGGGCTCGTCGGCCGGCTCGAGCACCGTGATGGCCAGCGCGCGGGCGAGAGTCTTGACGAGACGCGCACCGGGAAACGGACGGAGCGCGGAGACGTGCACCGCGCCGACGTCGTAGCCGCGAGCGCGCAGCTCGGCAACGGAATGAAAGAGCGCGTCACCGACGGGGCCCATGCCGACGAGCATGAGCGGGGCCTCGCCGAGCGGCATCCTGTCGAAGACGTCGTGGCGGCGGCCGGAGACGTTCGCGTACTCGCGGAGAGCGCTGGCGAGCGCGAACGGCACGCGCTCCGCGAACGTGCGGTCGCCGATGGGCGAGAGCGAGGGATGCGCGGGATCGTGACGCGGCCTCATGCGCGACGCGGGCCCGACGAACGCCTGGCATGCGCTCGCATCCGGCAGAGCGACCATGGCATGGGCACGACCGGTCCCGAGCTCCGCGTGGCCATGCGCGTGGACGACGAGGAACGGCACTCCTGAGTCCTCGGCAGCGCGCCGCGCGATGAGCGCGAGATCGAAGGAGTCCTCGGGACCCGATGCGCAGAGCAACCCCCAGCCGACATCGGCGAGCGCGGACAGCTCTTCGCCACCGTGACCGGAGATGGCATGCCCGACGACGGCGAGCCGAGCCTGCGCGATGCGGCGCATGCCGTCGCGCGCAGAGGCGAGCGCCTCGGCGCGAGCGACGACCGCGACGCGCTCACCTCGTTCGGCGGCATCACGAGCCTCGCCGAGCAGTGACTCGGCGGAGGCTCCCGGCGCGAGCTCGGACGCCGCGGTCGCGCCGAGCACATGGCTGCCGACCGCCTTCTCGGCGAGAGCGATCGCCGAGAACGCGTCGCTCATCTCGAGCCGGGCCTGGGCGGCGTGCGGCTCGCGGCCTGGGCCGGAAGAGTCCGTCGGGGACTCGGCCGTTCGCTCGAGGTCGTCGTCCATGCAGCGAACGATGCGCGAACCCGACGCGGTGCGCAAGAGCGGCCGGCCCGCGGCGACGCCGCGACGCGGCGCTGCGATCAGCGGCCCTGGTTCGGCGCGGACGGCAGCGGCTCGAGGCGCGGCATCGGCGCCGGGCGCATGGGGGGCGGCGTCGGGTTGCGGGGCGGCGCGGCGGGCAGCACGGGCATGGGCACAGGAGCGGCGCCCGGCGCCGCCTCGGCGAAGTACTTCACGCAGACGCCTGCGGCATGCGCGCGCGAATAACCGACGTCGATGGAGACACGCACGACGGCATCGCAGCCGAGGGCGGCGGCCTTGTCGGCGAGACCGCGTGTGACGTCCTCCGGCGTCGCGTCGGTGCCGAAGCCGACCGCCTGGACCATCGCGATGTCGTAGAACGCGCGCGCCGGCACCGCCTGATCAGCGAGGTACAGCTCGACGGCTCGACCGGTGCGCGGCTGCGGCGCGCGGAGCATCGCGACGTGCGTCTCGGTGTGACCGCATCCCGTGAGGAGCGTCGCGAGGAGGGGGAGCGCGACGAAAAGACTATTTTTAAGCGTCGCCATCACATGCCGCCTTCCGGGAGCGAAGGCGAAGGCGTGGGAGGCGGCGCTTCGTTCGGGTCGGTCTGGGGGATGAGCGGTTGCTCGCCCGGCTGAAGGACCTGGGTCGAGAAGGCGCGACCGAAGACGGAGACGACCATGACCTCGTCGTTGGCGGCGTAGACGCGGGTGCCAGCGCACGTCGCCCCGAGACCGCACGTGTAATAGAAGGTCTCGATGTGCGTGCGCCCGACGAGCTCGAAGCGCGCGCGGACCCCGTCGACGACCGCAACGTTGCCGCCGATCTGAGCAGCCTTCTTCACGAACTGAGGCATCAAGGTCTCGATCGTCGCTTCTTGCTGCGAGGCATGCACCTCGACGACGCCGAGGTCGACCGCGCCAGGGGGTGCCTGTCCTGTCGAGTAAA
>JAYTOQ010000301.1:0-3077 GCA_043747665.1 Polyangiaceae bacterium
GTGCTGCGCCATGCGCGCGGCATCGCCGCCTACGATCCGCTGGCGGTGCCGATCACGTTCGCGCTCGACCGCACCACGACCGGCGCGAGCGAGACGCAGATCGCGCTCTCGGGTAACTACGAGCAGGTAGAGTTCTCGATCCTATGGGCGGCGTATGTGCGCTTCTTCCGCGACGGCTCTTCGTCGGCGACGTCGACGCAGAAGTACGACGAGGGCGCCGCCGTCGTTCGCCCGAGCGTCTTCTTCGGCGACTACTTCGGCCTCTCGCTCGAGGGCAGCTACCAGCAGCGTCGCCTCGCCATGCTGCAGCCCGGCACCAATGATCAGCTCAACGCGTCGGTGACGAAGCTCGGGGTCATCCCGTACTTTTCGCCGTCGGGACGCGGCAGCTACAAGCGCCCACAGATCCGCCTCCTCTACGTGGCGAGCTTTCGCGATAGCGGCACGCGCGCGCTATATCCGGTGGAGGACATGTTCGCGCGGCGCTTGACCGAGCACTTCCTCGGGCTCGGCGCCGAGTGGTGGTTCAACTCGAGCTCGTACCCGTGAGGCTCACATGAAGGCTCGCACCCCGTCGGGTATCACGAAGCGCGTCAAATCGCGCGTGATCTTGGCTGCGCTCTTCGCCGGCGCGTGCTCGCTCCCGGAGATCGGCTGCGTCAGCGTTCCCGACGACGGCAAGCAGCCCGCGCTCGCGACGCACGTCGACGACTGGCGCGACGAGGTCATCTACCAGGTGCTCGTCGATCGCTTCGCCAACGGCGACGTGAACAACGACTACAAGGTGCGGCCCGGCTACCTCGCGCGGTTCCAGGGCGGCGACTGGCAGGGGCTGATCGATCACCTCGACTACATCAAGGAGCTCGGCGTCACGACCCTGTGGATCTCGCCGGTCGTGAAGAACGTCGAGACCGACGCCGACGTCGACTCGTACCACGGCTACTGGGCGCAGGACCTCACCCAGACCAACCCGCACTTCGGCGATCTCGCGGAGCTCCGCAAGCTGACCGCGGCGGCGCACGACAAGCAGCTCAAGGTGGTCCTCGACATCGTCACGAACCACATGGGTCAGGTCTTCTATTACGACATGAACCTGAACGGGAACCCCGACATCAACATCGGGGGCAGCGGCCCGCTACCCGGCGCAGGCTCGCAGTCGACCATCACGCGCATCACCGAGTTTGATCCCGACTGGGATCCGCGCGGCGTGCAGGCGTTCACGTCGCTCGGCAACGCTGGTCGCGCGCCGGTCATCTTCATCCAGGATCCGTCGATCAATCGCGTGCCGCCCAACGGCATCCTCGGCACCGCCGCCGCATATCACGGCTTCGGTCGCATCCTGAACTACGACGACGAGAAGCAGCGCACGCTCGGCGACTTTCCAGGCGGCCTCAAGGACGTCGCCACCGAAGTCCCGGAAGTGCGCTTGCAGCTGATCGACAACTACACGCGCTGGGCGGAGCTCGCCGACCTCGACGGCTTCCGCATCGATACGGTCAAGCACGTCGAGTACGACTTCTGGAAGCAGTTCGCCACGTCGGTCAGGCAGCGCCTCGCGCCGCAGGGCAAGAACAAGTTCCTCATGTTCGGCGAGGCCTTCGACGGCAACGACAAGCTCCTCGGCAGCTACACGCAAGACGGGATGCTCGACTCGGTCTTCTACTTCTCGCAGCACTTTCAGGTGTTCCACGACATCTTCGCGAACGCGCACGACGAGACGCAACAGAAGGGCACCGAGCAGATCCAGAAGCTGTGGGCCGATCGCGCCGTGAACTACAACACGCAGCCGCAGCCTGGCGGCACCGGCATTCCCGCCTCGAAGTCGCTGGTGAACTTCATGGACAACCATGACGTGGCGCGCTTCCTCTTCGATGCCGCCGGCGACAAGCCCGCGCTGCGCAACGCGCTCGTCCTCCTCATGAGCGAGGAGGGCATCCCTTGCGTGTACTACGGCACCGAGCAGGACTTCGCGGGCGGCAACGACCCCTCGAACCGCGAGGTGCTGTGGAACACCGGCTTCCCGACGTCGGGCGACACGTTCCGTCACCTGTCGAAGCTGGCCCGTCTCCGCGCCAAGTACCCGGCGCTGCGCCGTGGCGACACCAACGTCGTGTATTCTACACCCAACGTGCACGCCGAAGAGGACGCGGGCATCATTGCCTACGAGCGCACCGGCGGCGACGCTGCGGATCAGTACGCGCTGGTGGTGATCAACACGAACGGCCGTCACATGAGCACGACCGCGGCTGGCGCCAAGGCCATGAAGGTCGGCCGACCCGGCGTCACGCTGGTCGACGTGCTCGATCCGGAGCAGAAGACCTACGCCGTGCCGGCGACCGGCGAGCTCCGGCTTCCTGTGCCCCAGCAGCAGGCGATGATCCTGGTGCCGCAGGATCAGCGAAAGCCTTAGTCTCGGCGCATGGGCGCCTCGCTTCGACTCGTTGCCGCTTCCGCGCTTTTCGCGTCGGTCACGGGCTGCGGCGCGTCCGCGATGCCTCCGTCGTACGCGCAGAATCCGCTCGCGCCCGCGGGGCCGCTGGCCGCGCAGGCGAAGGCGCTGCCCGAGATCAGGCGACGCACGCTCGACGGCGCGACGTTTGATACCGCTGCCGAGCGCGTGCGCGGGAAGAAGGTCACGGTGGTGAAGTTCTTCGCCAAGTACTGCGAGCCCTGCAAGCGCAGCCTGCCGTGGTTCCAGCAGTTCGCGAAGGAGCACCCCGAGGTCGCCGTGCTAGGGATCGCCGAGGACGAGCGCGAGTCCGACGTGCGCGATGTCGCCACCACCTTCGGGCTCACGTTCCCGATCGTCCACGACACCGGAAATGCGCTGTCTGGACGCTTTCGCGTGACCGACATGCCGATCACCTTCGTCGCCGACAAGAGCGGCCGCATCCGCTGGGTCGGCGGGCCGGACCAGACCGAGGGTGACCTCGAGGCCGCCGTGTCCGCCTCCTTCTCGTCGCACTGACCGAAGTGGGCTAAGCAGAGTCGATGCAGCGGCTCGCCGTCCTCGTCTTCGTCACATTCATCGGCATCGCCGGATGCGGGCGGCCGATGCACGCCGAGAGCGCGATGCC